>JAAHGR010000318.1 GCA_010672425.1 Symploca sp. SIO2E6 | reverse complement strand
TATCGGTTAACATAACCTATCCCCGGATTACCAGCAAGTGCTCGCATTCGATTCATTCCACCCATTCATGATACGTTTTGGGGGATAATTTGGGTAGCGGCAAGGTTATCGACAGGGCGGGTTTTGTCCAAAAATTGTCGTTGAATGCGATAAGAGTGACCCATTACCCGCCCCTACGAATACGGAACTTTATGCCAATTTCTAATTCTACATTCTACATTCTACATTCTACATTCTATAAGGTTGACTTTATTTTGATTTTCGACTATTATTTTACAATGGGAAAGTGTGCGCACATATATGGTGGTTGAGAAAGACCTATTTTTTTGCATACTCCTCTAATCGGTTGCCGCGATCGCAGAGACTCAAGATCCCCGACTTCTTGATTGAAGAGCCGTGATTAACTCAACATTCCCGATAGAAGAAGTCGGGGATCTGGGATTGGAGAGCGATCGCCTACGACACCAAGGAAGTTGATCGCATTACTGTAGTGCGAGCATCTTGCTCGCGTATAGCATCTTGCTCGCGTATAGCATCTTGCTCGTGTATCGCATCTTGCTCGCGTATCGCATCTTGCTCGCGTATCGCATCTTGCTCGCGTTTGACCTCTCTATAAACCTAACACCTAAGTAGGTAGGCATAAATAAACGAAAGTATGTTGACAAATATTAAGGGGACTAAAATCCTCTTCCCTTCTGCCTTGGAGCCTTCTGCCCTCTGCCTTGTCCCAACGATAAATATTAAGACCAACCTACTTAACACCTAATATTGAAGGTTATTCAACCACAGTTACTTCGAGAACCGTGAGAGAAGAGTGATTAAGAGTTGTCCTGGGGTTAACTGGTACAATTTGGACAACCAAACTAATAGTATCTTCTCCCGTTGCCACTAGTTCCGCTAAATTTGCTGGTGCGGCAACCACAAACTTGCGTCTTTTCCCTTCCTGGGCAGGAGGAAAAAAACCATAGGTGCCCAGGAGTGTCTTGTCTGATAACAGATCTTCCCTCCATTGGGTATCTTTAGTAAGATATACCTCAACTAAATAGGGTGTAGTCTCATCAACTATTCTAGGCAGAACTGTCAGTTCGATGGCAGCTGCTCCAGAAAGGGTCAGGTTTCTCGGCACATCAACCAGGATGAAAGCTGGCTGCTCAAAGGTTGCAGTGAGGTTCTGAGGAACTTCGGGTTCTCCTCTAGCTACTCCAAACCCGATAGTTAGGATAATCATTGCCACTATGGTAGCTAATCCATAGTTAAGGAAGTTAAACTCTGATAATTTCAACGGTTTCCACCTTAAATGAAGCTATGTTTCGACCTTCTGGCACTACCGCTAGAGGTAGAATCTGGATATTCACCAGGTTATCCAGCAAGCGTCCTTTCTCTGCTAAATAGCGCAATGGTTTGGTAATATCGATCACAAATTCTCGTTTCGCCGTTTCCTGCTTATGTTGACCAAAGAAGCTGAAGATTCCGGCATAATGAGGGTCATTGCTGGGTGTTTTAGCAGTCAAATAGGGACAGTTGACAAAGATTTCCACAACTATGGCATCGTCTGTTGGTGAAGGTGGAGTGATATTTTTTAAAAGAGCCAGAATCCGGTCTCCCTCTACAGCTATTTGCGGTTTACCCAGGAAGCTGTTTGTCCTAAAAGTATGACTGCCGAAAAGATTTGCCAGGAGATCCTCTGCCTGCACGGGGATAGACGTGGGGATGTCAACCTGAGAAACCTCAGCGTTGTCAGCGGTTCCCAACTCCCGCAAGCCAACATCAGCCGATGCTAAGAAATCCGGTAAAAATCCTGTAGGAGCATCTAATTGAGTATCCTCGAATGTTAACACTACCGGTGATGTCAAGTCATAAAGCGTCGTTTCATAGGTGAAACCCATGGCAGTGAAATCCCGAGCATCATTCGCCGTCACCCTAACCAAGTCACCTTCAGCATTGACAAATTGTTGGTTGTATTCGCTGGAAATTGATGGGGTGGTATTCCCCGCCGCTTGCCATTCAGCCCAAATCCGGTCAACATTACAATGGTGTAACCAGAAGATCGGGTCTAGTGGTGAAAGACCACTATACATATGACCAAAGGGCGGTGAACTAGTGGTTGCTCCAATGAGAACATGTCCTAGGTTGTGGGGTGTTCCTTCCAATTGTTCGCTGAACAAATTGAAATTGGTATTGCGTCGGATCCTCTCGATCTCATCATTGGTAAAAGCATTCCCACCTCGGAGCTCCTGAACCCCGATAGTTTCTGTCAATCCCCGTATGCCAACTGTATCTATTGGACCCCAACTTGGTGAATTGTAGTTCGATGGGTCATTCCAAAATTCCACATTGAGAGGACCATCTGCAAAAAATGCTTCCGGGACTCGACCTCGCTTATTGGACCAATTCCAGTATGGTAAGGCAAAATTTGGCTCGCCGATCAGTTGACCGCAAATTTCCTCGAAGAAAGTGAGATAGTACCGATGCCACTGTAGAAAATCTAATGTACCGTGAGGGCAAAAGTTCGCATGGATAATTGCTTGGTTACGCCAACTTCGTTGATCCCTCTGGGGCAATTGATGCATTCTGGTTATTGCTTCAGCATACTGTTGGAAAAACAGGTCATCAGGGGCTATTTTAGTTAAATCTCGACGGAGGCGAAGTGACTGAGCATCAGCTTTTTCCTGCGAAACTAGAGACAAGGCCAAAGTGGCTCCAGAAGCGGCGATAAATTTACGGCGAGAGAGCATACTTTTCTTTTGGTATATTTACGGTTCTACAAAAGCAATGATTATGACTTCAAAGTTTGTTTTTCCTTTTAAGACAAAATGTCATACTTCGTAATAAACGATACCAAATTCGGTTTTGAATCAATTTACTCAACTTCCTTAAAACAAAGCTCCAGCAATCATCCCAGCCAGTAAAACAAAGCCAATCCCAACATTCTGGCGGAAAATTTCACCATAGACTGGTTGGGGAATCTCCGGTTGGCGCAATCGGATATATTGCCAAACCCATAGGGCACTAGCAATAGCCAAAGCAATCCAAAAACCCAGTTGTAACTGCATTACGATACCCAGTCTGGCTAGGCAACTGGCAGTACCGGCAAAGAAAATGCCCACTGCTGATGGGGTATAATCTCCGAAAAACAGGGCACTGGATTGTACCCCAATTTTTTGGTCATCCTCTCGGTCTGGCATCGCATAGACTGTATCAAAGCCTAAAGTCCACATTACCGTTGCTCCCCACAGTAGCCAGGTGACTGGTTCCAAATTAGTGGTTACCGCACTCCAACTAATCAGTACGGCAAAACCCCAAGCTAGGGAAAGTACTAACTGAGGTACAGGAAATACCCGTTTGGCTGAGGGATAGAAAACAATCACCGGTATGGCAGCAACGCATAGCCAAAAAGTGAAAGGATTGAGATAAAGGGCGAGTACCCCAGCACAACTCATAGCAACCAGTGCCACAACTATGCCAACTTGGATCGAAAGAGCACGGGAAGCAAGAGGGCGATCGCGAGTTCTTGCTACTTGAGGATCAATATTACGATCCCAGAGATCATTGATCACACAACCAGCGGCACTGGTTACCACACTACCCAGGATAATCACTCCCACTAAAGGTAGAGGTGGTCCTCCCCTTGCCGCTAAAAACACTGCCCAGAGGGCAGGAATCATCAAAATGAGGCGTCCTGCTGGCTTATCCCAACGCAATAGTCGCAGAATAGTTAGCCAGTAGGGTTCTGGTTGAGGTTGTTCCTGAGTCAGCATGGAAAAATTGGTCTCTGTTTTAGGATATCTTTATCTATAGGGTTTTGGTTGGCATTGTAACCCTAAATATACTGATTATGAATTCAGCTGCACAAGAGAGTTCCTTGACTATTGGTACTACCCCAGACGAGCAAGAGCGCATTCTTGCTGCTATTGATATCGGTACCAACTCTATTCATATGGTAGTGGCACGGATTAACCCAGCTCTACCAGCATTTACTATTATTGCGAAAGAAAAGGATACAGTAAGACTAGGAGACCGGGAGCCCAAAACCGGTGATTTGACTCCAGAAGCAATAGAACGAGCGATCGCTACTTTACAACGTTGTCAAAAATTGGCACAAAGTTTAGAGGCTGAGCAAATTGTGGCTGTAGCTACCAGTGCGGTGCGAGAGGCTCCCAATGGGCGAGCTTTTTTACAGCGAGTCGATGCAGAATTGGGCTTATTTGTCAACCTCATTTCTGGACAAGAAGAGGCACGGCAAATTTACCTAGGTGTCTTGTCGGGGATGGAATTTAATAGCCAACCCCACATCATTATTGATATTGGTGGTGGTTCCACAGAATTGATTTTAGGAGATGGTCACAAACCCCGTATCCTGAGTAGTACAAAGGTGGGAGCAGTGCGTCTTACTGCCGAGTTTATCACTACTGACCCTATCAGTAAGCTGGAGTTTCAATATTTACAAGCTTATGTCAGAGGGATGCTAGAGCGACCAGTTGAAGAAATTAAAGCTAATCTAGAAGTTGGTGAGCAGCCTCGTCTAGTGGGAACTTCTGGTACGATCGAAACCCTAGGGATAATTCACGCTAGAAATACCCTGGGTACTGTACCCAATCCCTTTAGTGGTTACGAGTTGAGTCGCACGGATCTTAAAGAAATACTTAAGCATTTAGCATCACTGAATTACACTGAGAGAGCAGCCGTTATCGGCATGTCCGACAAGCGCTCAGAAATTATTGTGGCTGGGGCGATAATTCTCTTAGATGCGATGAAGATGCTGGGTGTTGAGTCTCTAGTTATTTGTGAGAGAGCACTTCGGGAAGGCATAATTGTTGACTGGATGCTCTCCCACGGCTTAATTGAAGACCGATTGAGTTACCAGAGTGAAGTGCGTCAGCGGAGTGTATTGAAGGTCGCCCAGAAATATCAGGTAAATTTGGCCAATGGTGAGCGGGTTGCCAACTTTGCCCTGAGCATATTTAACCAAACTAAAGGACAACTTCACCACTGGGATACAGAGGAACGGGAACTCCTGTGGGCTGCTGCTATTCTACACAACTGTGGCATTTATGTCAGTCATTCTGCTCACCACAAACATTCTTATTACCTCATTCGTTATAGTGAGCTGCTAGGTTTTACGGAAACTGACATTGAAGTGATTGCCAATCTAGCTCGTTATCATCGTAAAAGTCCTCCTAAAAAAAAGCACGAAAACTACAATAACCTACCCAGTCAAACCCATCGCCGGTTAGTTAATCAACTTAGCGCTATCTTACGCTTAGCCGTTGCCCTCGATCGCAGGCAAATTGGTGCTATTTCTCAGGTACATTGTGAGTATGATCCCCAGAAAAAAGAACTTCAGCTTAAGTTAATTCCTGCTGTGCCCCATGATGATTGTGCCTTGGAGTTGTGGAATTTGGATTATAAAAAGGTTGTCTTTGAAGCTGAATATGGTGTTAAGGTTGGGGCTACTTTGGTCGAGCAGTACCACTTCTAGCCTGTGTCTAGCTCTGTACTGGCTACTATATTTTAGGTGTGCGCCTATGGGGTGAGCTGAGGAAATTAACCACAGAGGCACAAAGGACACAGAGAGATATATGGTTAGTTGCATTTACTATTATCATTTGCTACTATGTTTGATAATGGAATAGGTGTGCGCCTATAAACACCTTGCCGGTAAATATCGTAGGGGCGGGTTTAGGGATAACCTAGCCTATTTAGCTAAAATATTGGAATCAAAACCCGCCCTACCGCTATCCCGGGTTAACGCAAGCAATCACCAATAAATCAACAAGCGATCGCATAGAATTTTATTGTAAATTCTAAATTCAGCCTCTTGTGGAACAGGCATCTTGCCTGTTACCTCTCCTCACCAACAGACTTATTCAGCAAACCTTATTTAACGGCGAAAGAGGCGGACAAGCAAGGCAATTAAAAATGGTGCGCTGAAGACAATACTCAAAACGAAGGCTGGTGATAGTAGGAAGGAAAGATCAGTATAGGATTTGGGTGGAGGTTTCTGAGCTGTAGCAACAGTGGCAGTGATTCCGCTAATCGCTAGTCCAACACCTGCGATCGCAATTGTATTGTCTAGGGCGCGATCGCTTTTGGTCTGTTCCAGGTTGATGATACCTTGGATGGTGCTATTGAGGTTTTCTAGTAGGGTTAATCCGGGACTGAGATTTTCATAGTCTGCGTCTGTTTGTCGCTGATATTTTTCAGCATAAATATCACTTTCTACCGGTTTATCGAATTAATTACACTAGCAACCAAGAAGTCGGGGATCTGGGGATCTTGAGCACCTGGGAAAGGTGGAATTGATAATTAGGGATAGATTACGCTAACCGGTAGCGTCGGCAGGGCGGGTTTTGCTTCCAATATTTGGGTAAAATGGGAGCAGTTATCACGCTTACCCGCCCCTACAATGGGCGTAATATGTGCAATTAAGACATTTGGCGACAATCTTAACGATAACCTGGGAAAAACGGAATCGAGCATTAGGGATAGATTACGCTAACCGGTAGCGTCGGCAGGGCGGGTTTTGCTTCTAATATTTGGGTTAAATGGGATAGGTTGTCCCTAAACCCGCCCCTACAATATTTGGAATATGTGCAGTATGTGGAATTTTGGCAATTTGTCCCAAATGCAATTTCCTTAATTAGGAAATGAGATAATTATTAGACGCGATCGCTTTAGTCAATTTACGTTTACTGAACTGATACTATATATAGTGCTAAGCTGTTGCGCATTTAAATTGTATATTTCGGACGGGCGAGACGCCCATTCCACCAGAAACTGATGATTTCTGTTTATTCAACTTAGCTGCGTAGCAGCTTATCTGTGGAACTCCGCTTCGGTACCTGTGTGTGTTTTAATCCCAAGATTCGGGTATTAGATCCCCGACTTCTTCTACCGGTTTATCGAATTAATTACACTAGCAACCAAGAAGTCGGGGATCTGGGGCTCTTGAGAACCTGGGAAAGGTGGAATTGATAATTAGGGATAGGTTACGCTAACCGGTAGCGTCGGCAGGGCGGGTTTTGCTTCCAATATTCGGGTAAAATGGGATAGGTTGTCACGCTTACCCGCCCCTACAATAGGCGCAATATGTAGAATATATGCAATTTTGGCAATTTGGCCAAAATGTAATTTCCTTAATTAGGAAACAGGATAATCATTAGACGCGATCGCTTTAGTCAATTTACGTTTACTGAACTGATACCATATATAGTGCTATCCGTGGAACTCCGCTTCGGTGCTTGTGTGTGTTTTAATCCCAAGATTTGGGTCTTAGATCCCCGACTTCTTCTACCGGTTTATTGAATTAATTACACTAGCAACTAAGAAGTCGGGGATCTGGGGATCTTGAGAACCTGGGAAAGGTAGAATTGATAATTAGGGATAGGTTACGCTAACCGGTGGCGTCGGCAGGGCGGGTTTTGCTTCTAATATTTGGGTAAAATGGGATAGGTTGTCACGCTTACCCGCCCCTACAATAGGCGCAATATGTGGAATATATGCAATTTTGGCAATTTGTCCCAAATGCAATTTCCTTAATTAGGAAATGAGATAATTATTAGACGCGATCGCTTACCCGTTTCCAACTCTATACTGGCAGGATGCCAGTTCCACGATAAAAATTTTCTTTCTTGAATACATTGCTCTCAAATGCTTACTGTGCAGGAATTTGAGAAACTTTTTTGCACCTCAATTTGTCAACAAATTACCCCAATGGGATGATGTGTAAATTTGTCAATATCAAAATGATATTGTTTATTTTCGCCACAGATGAGAGTCTGCACAACAGGACAAACATCTCAACCTAATTCCATGACACGACAACCTCATGACCAATTTGCTAAGCAATATCTCCAAGAGTTGTTAACCGCTTTGGGTAAAGTGGAAATCAGCCGCGAAGTCTTACCCGAAGTTCGCCAAATCGATGTCTGGTTTGAACCAGCTATGCCATCTACTCTTGCTGACAGCACAATCTCGGCAAGAGGATTGTTGGGAAAATTGGCATTAACTCCCTGTTTATTGGAGCCTTTCCGTAATCCCCCAAAAGAAACGGAGGTACGTAATTGTATGATGAAGTTGTTTGCTATGTGTAGCCAGTTCGAGCGTCAGGCAAAACAAAAGCAACAGACCCTCAAAGCAGATGATTTACCTCATTTGTGGATTTTGTCCCCTTCCTGTTCCCAGGCAAGGCTCAAGGGATTTGGGACTCAACTCAAACGAAAAAAAAATTGGCCCAAAGGAGTATATTTCTTGGCTCCATCCCTGAGGACAGCACTTGTGGCAATTAACCAATTACCTATAACCAGACAAACCCTGTGGCTGAGGGTGTTGGGAAAGGGTGAGACTCAAAGGCAGGCAGTCAGGGAACTCGAGAAACTACCCCCAGGGGAACCTTTACGGGAGGAAATTTTGGAGTTGATGGCAAAGTGGCACATCAGTCTACAAAAGAGCGAAAATTTAACACAAGAGTCACAGGAGTTACTTATGAATTTATCATCGGCTTATCTGCAATGGCGAGAAGAAACCTTACAACAAGGCACTTTCAATGGACAGCGCCTGATGGTGGAGAAGTTGCTCGAGGCAAAGTTCTCTACCCTTGATCAAGAATTATCTGACATTGTTACTGTGATTATGCAGCTTTCTTTAACAGAACGCTCTCAATTGCTTCTCGATTTATCTAACTTATCTCGTGAGGAATTGCTCCAACGATTCA
>JAAHGR010000317.1 GCA_010672425.1 Symploca sp. SIO2E6 | reverse complement strand
AGAGCGCTACTCTCCATTAAGGGTTATCCAGTTGAGCTACTTTTTGAAGATTCGATACTGCAATATCGCTTAAATTGATTTTCAATTCCGAAGCTAATTGACTCATATTCCACAAAATAAAGCCCATCACATCCATAATTTGTAGAGTGGTTTGATAATCCATTTCACCGTCATGCTCATCAATGAGTTGGGTGACCCGCCAAGATAACTCACCTGCTTTAGCCGAAACCCCTAACACCCATGTGATATAAACTAGAGAGTTTTCAATATTTGCCGGTGGCTGGTAGGTTCTTTCGGCTTGCTGTTGGTATTCTGCCAAATTCATAACTGTCTCCTAGGCTAAATGCGTGATTAATTCAAAAGCTGCAATCCAAACTGCAACAAGCGCAGTGTAACTGAATCATTTCATCTCCTTTAAGGCTTGATGAATTGCTTGATATTCGGCACGGGAAATGATGAATCCAGGCTTGATGCTGGTAATTACTTTTGCAGCTTCCCAAGCTGTCTCCAAATCAACCCCGGCTATGAATAGAGCCATCTGAAAACTGTTCAACTTGCGCTCCAGTTCCACTTCCGTAGGTTGATACAAGTAGCACTGGGGATAGAAGGGAGTCTCGGAGTCTACTTGAGGTTGAACCGTTGGTTTGGCAACTGTTAGGAGTGTCATGACTTTTTTGTTAGGGGAACATCACCCTGCAAGATTTGTTGCTTGTCACGCTCCAGAATTGCTCGACGTTTCAGCCATTTCTGAGCATTTTGCTTGCGTAGGGCTTGCCATTCCAACTCATCCTGCTGAGTCCATGCTGAGTCTTCAGCCTCCAGTTCAGCAGTGATTGCCAAGAAATCTCCAAAATCCTCATCAGCAGATGATTCGATAACTTCTAACTCACCTTGCAAGACCTGGACGCGATCTGAAGCTTTTGTTGTCACCGCCAATCCTGCAAAGGGACTGTCTTCTTGGGTGATTAGCGCTAGTCCTCCTGTAATTTCTGGTTGTGAGACTTCTTGAACTGTTTGTGCATACTCATCTCTTACAGTTTCCCGGTAGACATCCAAAGACTTTGAAGCCTTCAGGTTGACCATCTCCTGTAGGGCAAATTCTGTGTAAATGCCATCGGAGCGGAACTCTGACTCATCTAGCCAGTACCAAACTTCTACAACATCCTTGGCATATTTGTAGGCTGAGCGCTTGGATAGACCTAACTCCTGTGCAATCTGCTTAATGGTGTATCCGTTGCACTCGCTGGATTTTTCCTCTGCACTTACGTCGAGTGCATTGCACTCTGGTTGCACTGTGCAATGCAGTGCAGCTTGCAGTGCAGGTTCATTTGTGGTCGCTTCAATTTGCTGAAAGTCAACTTTATCAAGTGTTTTAGCCATATGACACTCTCCTTGCAGTGTTATGCAGTGTGGTTCACTATGAAAACACTATAACGTAACCAAAATTGCACTGTCAAGCAAAAAACTACTAATATGACAGCAATAAGTGCAATTGACTACACTCATTAGTGATTTAAGGGATAATGGAAGAAGATTTGTGGCTACCTCAAATGACCGACTTGACCGAAAATCAAAGACTAAACCTTACTATTAGTGGCTTCGTTCTCAAGAAACTAACGTTTTGGGCGAAAATTCATGGAAAACCTCCCACTACCTTTGCCGGACAATTACTGAGTACTACGGTCGAGGCAAACAGAGACTTAATTAATGAACAAATGCAAGAACTGGCAAGACTTGAGGGTGTATCAATTCAGGAATTAGAAAAACGGTGGAATGAAGAGTAAAACCTACTACGAAATCTCTAAACCAAAAGGAAAATGACCCACACACCAGTAAAACTGACCTTTGAGCAATATCTAGAATATGACGATGGCACAGAAAACCGCTATGAACTATACGATGGGGAGTTGGTAAAAGTGCCACCAGAATCAAAAAGAAATATCTGGATGTCCCTGTGGCTAATGTATGAATTAGCCCAAATGGTTGACCGACGCTTAGTCTTCCCTACCAATTGTTGTGAGCTGCAAGTAATTGGAAAAACACAAAACCGCTTTCCTGACTTAGTGGTAATTAGGGAAGAGCATCTCATTGAGCCTGAAAAACGATGCACTATCACTCTCAATATGGCTCCCCCACGGTTAGTTGTTGAGGTAGTCAGCCCTTACCGCAATCAAAGGGATGAGAACTACCGGAGGGATTATATTGAGAAGCGGCAACAGTATGAGCAACGGGGCATTCCTGAATACTGGATTGTTGACCCACAAGCACGGTTAGTCACTGTACTGCTGTTGGTCAATGGTAAGTATCAGGCAACTGAGTTCTCTGGTAGCCAGCGGATTGTCTCTCGGACGTTCCCTGAACTGGAACTGACTGCTGAGCAAGTTCTGAAGGCCAGGTGATAGGAAAATGCCACTAATCTGTGTATTCGTTGCTTTAGCAAAAAATACTTTTTCAATCGACAGAATTATAAATTACATTGTAAATATCGGCAAAAAAAAGCCGAAGGTTTCTCAGAAAGAAGCTTTTGCTCCCCCTTGGTTAAACCTTCAAGCAAATTAACACTAATTAGAGCTTAACCGAAAAATGACATTCTTGCATCCATTAGGAATACCACTTGTCAATCACAGAGGTATCACCCTATAGACAAGAGACTAACAAGAAGGGAACCAAGCCCAGCTCACTCTTTTCTGAGAAGCCTTCATTCCATCGCTAAAAGGAGATGAAGGTTCATGCAAAATCTAAAACCTGATACAGATGTTTTATCATATGCAAGTGGCACAAGCATAGAAAATATTGAAAATCAAAAATCGGAATCTATTGCATGGCAAAGGCTAGAGCTTCTTAGCCAGCTTCCAGGAGATTTCTGGCATGAGCTAATTATAGGGAGCGCGATAGATCCAGGGATAGCCAATCTCAATTGCCGAAGAATTGAAGGGGATGAGGTCTACTCCACTTTGCTTTATGCCAAGCCCCAATCCGAGATCAGACGCAATGATGGGAGGCTTAGGGATAAGTGGCTCAAGAAATATTCCCAGATTGCGGATGACGGGGCGCTCTACTTCAATGGGCTTGACCCTCATCGGAACTGGGAGCAGGATTCAGATTGGGGAAGGCTTAAGCCCCGCACTCCTAGGATTGGCTGGGATGGGAAGGCTCATAAATATGAGAGCCCGGTCAAGCCTGCCAGCTATCACCCCCTATACTTTCGAGTAAATAATGAGATCTCGGAGAAAGTCTCCAGGCGCTATGGCGTGGCAATTCCTGATGGGGCTAGCAATTTCTGGCAGTGGATTCAGCAGAACCCCGAAATACCCGTTATTCTCGCTGAGGGAGAGAAGAAGGCTCAATGTCTATTATCTCTGGGATTTGCCGCTGTAGCTCTCCCTGGCATCTGGTGTGGCCGGGTGAATAGCCTGATTCCAGGGATAGAGCAGCTCCATCCCGACCTTGTGCCAATCGCCAAGGGGAGGAAGTTCCTCATATTATTTGATTACGAAGAAAAGCAGAAAACCCGCTGGCAAGTCTTTCGAGCCACACAGCGCACTGGCAAATGTATTGAGGATGCTGGGGGCAAGTGTGAAGTGGCAATGCTCAAAGGCCCACAGAAGGGGGTAGATGATTGGGTTGTTTCTCTTGAAGATAAGGCCGAACATTATCTCGAAGGATTGCTCCAGGATTCTCTGAGCCTCAAAGAGCATCGCGAGATGCATTTCTTCACCTCGCGAGAGCTGAAGAAATATAAGCCAGATGTAGTGGTCAATTCCAAGCGTCTAGCTGATGTGATTAAGCTCCCATTATCAGGAACAGTTGTCATCAAATCAGATGTAGGCACAGGGAAAACTTTTTTGGTTCAGAAGTTGCGAGAGAAACACCCCTCGGTGAGATTTCTAAACAATGGTCATCGAATTAGCTTGCTAAGAAATCTGTCAAAACGCCTAAAAACTGAGCTATACTCTAAGCTGAATTCCAGAGATTATGGCAGTGTACTTGCGCTTTCAATTACAGCTGATTCTCTCTGGAAATTAGCCAATAATCTCGAAAAATATGGATTCGTCTTTATTGATGAAGCCGCTCAATATTTGTGGCATTTGCTCAATTCTAAGACCTTGAAAGAGCGTAGGCATGAGATTCTCCAAGTCTTGGAGTTTGTCGTAAGAAATGCTCAATTGCTTATCTTGGCTGATGCTCACATCAGTGATGAAGTTGTCGAATTCTTTATGAATATGCGTCCTGAAGGGGAGCAGCCTTTTATTATCAATAATAAATGGGGAGCTGGAGGGCGTAATGTTTTCTGGTATGAGGGGAAAAATTATAGCGCTCTCTATGCTGAAACTGAGGGATTGATAGAGCAAGGTAAAAAGCTTTATTTCTGCTCTAATAGCAAATCCGCCATCAAAAAGATGGAGAGAGATTTGCTGAAAAGATTTCCCAAGCTTGAAACGGAAATTCGTGCTATACATGGCGAGAATTCAGGTAGCCCAGAGAATGTGGCTTTTCTTGAGAATATCAATGATTTGATAGGAGAGGTATTTGTATTGCTTTGCTCTCCCTCACTTTCCACAGGGGTAGATATCAGCACGGAACATTTCGATGCAATAATTGGTATATTTTATGGGCTGAATCAAACAGCGGAAGATTGCATCCAGCAATTGTGGAGAATTCGACCGAATATACCGATGCACGTTTGGGTTGCATCTCACCCTTCCTTTGGCTACAGAGAGACGAATCACCGAAAAATTAGGGAAGATATCTTATCGAATAATCGCAATAATTCAATCATCCTCAAAATCGATCCAAATACGGGAGAGAAAGGGGCTGAGAAGGAATGGCAGCTTGATATTTATTGCCGACTGAAGGCTAAGCGCAATCGCTCAATTAATAATCTACGCCAAGATTTAAAGCTTCTCTTGCAGTCGATGGGCAATGAGATTATTCCCATGGGTTCATCCGAGGATAAAGGGATATATAAGAGGCTTAAGATAGCGCGAGATGAAATCGATGAGGCTCATTATTTGCAGGTATCTAATTCTGCTGATATTAGCTTTAGTGTCTATCTCAATCGGAAAAATCAGGATTATCTCTCTCCAGAAGAGTTGCTCGAATGCGAGAAATTTCGCATTAAGGATTTTTATGGGAAAGAAGTCACTCCGGAATTAGTGCGGATGGATGATGGAGGGAGGCTAGCTCCAAAAATTCTTGAATTCGAGGGGGCAATCTCCGCCCCTGGAGAGCCAATTATCAAAGATGGGCAAGAAATTCCTTCAGCCCCCCCGATATTAGCAAGAAAGGATTCATCTGATAGGGAGAATTATCCATTCTCTTGGGATTGGGGCAATCGAAGCCTCAGATGGTTTGCTAGGGAGCGCTTAGGATTTCATGCTTTATTGCGTAGGCTCAGACAAGGAGAGGAATATTCTAGCTTGGATGAAGATGTCCAGCAATTGGCTCAATTGGCTAAGCAGAATTCAGCATCTATTAAGAGCGTCCTAGGGTTCTTAATCAGGGAGGAAGATTCCCCAAATAAAATTGTAGGAATGCTCTTGCAGCAATTGGGGCTTTCAAGCCAATCTCGCCAGGAAAGAGCAGGGGGAAAGCGCATCAGAAAATATTCGCTAATCAGCGATGATGTGATTTTTAATCAGGAAGTATGCGATTATCGCCGTCTGAAGAGAGAAGAAAGGGAGCGAAAGCTCAGGCAAGAGCAAGAGGATAATGAAAGGCATCGCCGCGCACTGCAATTTAGATATGGTATAGGTGAGCCTCAAAGTAAAGCCTCTCAAGGTTTGCACCCCCGGCACACACCCCCCCCAATTAGGGATGGAGATTATAATGAGGCCGGGTGTGTGTCAGCTCCACAATGTACTAACAATTCCGAGTTGGTGACCCAAGAACAACTGCAAAGACTCAAGGGAATAGCCTCACAGAGCGCAGAGAATAAGAGCAAATTGAGAGATTGGGTGTTCTGGGAATTCCTTCTAGAAAGAATTGACCAGCTCAAACAATATCAGTACTGGCAAATCATAGAGGATTTTGCTGGAGCTGCTATTTAACTTGACCGAATAATCGGGTAGGGTTGGTTTCCGGCTGGAGGAAAGAGGGAATATCTTAGCATCAACTGCTATACCGTATGGTTTGGCGGTGGTTTGGCAGTGGGAGAGTCAACTCGCTGGATGTGTCTGTGGGATTCATAGATGCTTTTTGCTTTTTATGCCTCATGAGAGTGTCATTTCATGTCATTTTTACACCATTAATAATCTCAAATATTGCTCAGATACTTGGTATTAGGTAGTTGTAGCTAAAAGTACCAGTTTGTTACATACTGGTACTTTCGCGCTCATTAATGTAACAAAGTGGTACTTGTTTGGAACACAATGGTACTTGTTTGGAACACAATGGTACTTGTTTGGAACACAATGGTACTATTAATACTTTCTTCCATTAGTTGTAAATGTTGACTCAAAAGCAATTGAGGGCTGTCGAAGCACTTGCCAAAGGCTCTGGCAAAAGAGCGACAGGTAAGTTAGTAGGTGTCAGCCATGTCACCATCGGTCGTTGGCTCAACAATCCTGAGTTTAGAGAAGCTCTTACAGAGGCTGAAGAATCTCTGAAGCAGACACACCAAGAGATTCTTGATACTTACAAAGAAGCCCTCTTGCAAAGTGCGCGATACAGTAATGAATGCATTGAAATCATCATGTCGATTGCTCGGTCAGAGGACACTAGGACATCTGACAGACTCAAAGCTTGTGAGATGGTTATGTCAAAACCTGAAAGACTCATTGACATCATAGAGGATGAAAAGCTCTTTCCAGAAGATGCCGCAAGCTACCAGGAGAATTTGCAAGAATGGTGTACAAAATGGTCTGAAGAACTTTCTAACGAAGGGTGGATACAGATTGGTGTGGATACATGGCTTGAATCTGAAGGAGGCAGCCACCCTATCATTTGTGGAACAGAGCAAGCCTATCGAGAACTTTTAAGGAAGAGAGAGGCATTAAAAAGTACACAACGTTATTATCAGAGGTTCTTAGCCGATTGTGATGAACTTGATGATGAAAATTAAGCGATCTGGTTGCTAGCTTTTCCGTGGCGGTCAATCTTCAGTGAAGCTGGTATTCTCCAGTTACCTCAAACTCCCCTAGAGCATGAACTTCTACCATTAATAGTCAAGGGGGTATAGCGCTCCATGCTGGAGCTAAGGGTAGTCAAGTGGGCATGATGTTCTATGAAGGGGTTAAGAGTAGTCAAGTCAGGTTAACTAAGTATCGTCTCGTTATGGGTAGCTAAGTGGGTATAGGGGGAATGTCGTCATGTGGTCAAGTCGGTATAACCACTCATCTGTTAGGTTGATGCTAGTGTTATGGGTCACCAGTTAGGGGAGAAAGGAGAGACGCGATTGCCAAAAAAACAAGCATTGTTTTTTTCTATGGTCGAAAGTATTTTGAGGGTGATACTTCTATGCTAATTGGTCATGGGGTCACCAATTGTAACGGAAATGTAACAATTTCCCTGGCCAAAACCATTGTTTTTACTTATGGTTATTGTATTTATATTTGTATTTTTATATGCTAATTGGTCATGGGGTCACCAATTGTAACGGAAATGTAACAAATTTCCTGGCAATAACCATTGTTTTTTCTATGGTTATTGCATTTTTCCAGTGATACTTCTATGCTGCTCGCTCATGGGGTCACAAAATGTGGGTTACCAAAGGTGGGTCACCGAGACCATTAGTGGTCAAGTTATAATTGACAACTCATATCCCGGCATAGATTTAGGAGAAATTGAGAAGGCAGGTATAAAAGCAATGGGTCACCATTAGCGGTATGTGGGGGAGATAGGGGGTTGTAGCACGATAATAATATGGGTTTTATGGGTGACGCGGTATTTAGAGAGTATAAAATCATGTTGCAATCGTAGGTAAGTTGTAGCAGATGGTCAATTATCATGTATTCAAAGCTGTTTATAGGTAGTCAAGTGGGCATGATGTTCTATGAAAGGGTTAAGAGTAGTCAAGCCAGGTTAACTAAGTATCTTCCAGTTATGAATGGTCAAGTGGGTCTAAGGGGATATTGCTATAGGTAGTCAAGTAATGATGACCACTGTAAGCCAATTAAACCTAGTTGAGCCTAAATCGCTGTAACCTATACTGTATAAGCGTTGTAGTCATCAATAGCCCCTCTGAGTAGCCCCGCATCTATGAGTAGTCAATGGGGGTCATCTACCCTTATATGGGTGGTCAACAGGGTTGAGCCAATATTGCATGGGTGGTCAACAGTGTTGAGCTAAGCTTGTATGGGTAGTCAATAGGGTTGAGCTAAGCTTGTATGGGTAGTCAATGGGGTTTGGCCAATCTTCTATGAGTAGTCAATGGGGTTAAGCTAGTCTTGTATGGGTGGTCAACAGGGTTAAGCTAAGCTTGTATGGGTAGTCAATAGGGTTGAGCTAAGCTTGTATGGGTAGTCAATGGGGTTTGGCCAATCTTTTATGAGTAGTCAATGGGGTTAAGCTAGTCTTGTATGGGTGGTCAACAGGGTTAAGCTAATCTTGTATGGGTGGTCAATAGGGTTGAGCTAGTCCTACTATGAGTAGTCAAGGGGGCTTATGGGTAGTCAATAGGGTTAAGCTAGCCTACTATGAGTAGTCAAGGGGGTTATACTACTGTATGCAATTGTACATACACCTTCACTACATGTTATACATTAACGTTATACTCTC
>JAAHGR010000316.1 GCA_010672425.1 Symploca sp. SIO2E6 | reverse complement strand
GGGAAGAGATTGAAGCTTTGTAGGTTGACAACCCAGGAAGCAGTGAAGATATTCCCGTGGAACTGGCATCTTGCCAGTCTTATGGTGTAGATAGAAAATAAACTGTAAAACTGGCATCTTGCCAGTCTTATTTGTGCTATTATTAAATAATGGAAAAGGTGTGCGCGTATATATAAAGTGTTATCGGGTTAAAGTATAAGCGATCGCCTACAGCACCAGCACCAGCAAAGTACACAATTTAACCTCCTCATGTAGATAAAACCCTTGCCCCATGATACTATTGGCCAAATCTTCCTCCTGAGAAGTTAACCAACTCCGTTTCTGGCCATGCAAGCGAATGCGCACTGATAATCTCTTTTACAAAGTATTCCAAACCTTACCGGGTGCTCTATTTGAACTCCTCGGATACAACACGACCCTAGCACAAAAGTATACCTTCAAATCTGTCGAACTCAAAGAACTCGCCAAACGTATTGATGGGGTATTCCTTCCCAAAACTGACGGTGACCCCGTTTATTTTGTGGAAGTCCAGTTTCAACCAGACCCAAAACTATACTACCGTATAATGCAAGAGGCATTTGTCTATTTGGGACAAAATAGCTGGCAATATGGTTGGCAAGCGGTGGTATTTTGGGCTAAGCGCAGCTTAGATCCGGGGATTCCGATGTGTTACGATGTGTTAGTACAAGGAGGACATTTAAGAGTATTTTACCTAGAAGATACTCCAGACACTTCAAACTCCATCGGGTTGGGACTGGTACGATTGGTAGTAGAACAAACCAGCAATGTCGAAAACCGAGTCAAACAACTAGAAAGATGTGCGCGAGCTCTGCCAGTGGCGCAGCAGAGAAATATGATAGAATTAGTAGAGCAAGCTTTGGTGTACAAATTTCCTGATCGTCCTTGGAGGGAACTAGAAGCAATGTTTGGACTTACAGAGTGGAAACAAACTAGGTTTTATAAGGAAGTAAAGGCTGAAGGTATTCAACAAGGTATCCAACAAAAAACAATAGAGATCGCACGTTCGTGTAAGCAGCAAGGTTTAGATATAGAGATGATTATGGCCATTACCAAATTGTCTCGGGAAGAGATTGAAGCTTTGTAGGTTGACAACCCAGGAAGCAGTGAAGATATTCCCGTGGAACTGGCATCTTGCCAGTCTTATGGTGTAGATAGAAAATAAACTGTAAAACTGGCATCTTGCCAGTCCTATTCGTGCTATTATTAGATAATGGAAAAGGTGTGCGCGTATATATAAAGTGTTATCGGGTTAAAGTGTAAGCGATCGCCTACAGCACCAGCAGAACACCAACCCACAAATTCACCTCACCTCACCTAGATTAAACCCTTGCCTTATGGTAATATTAGCTAGATTGAGTCTAAATTCACTCATTCTAAATTCACTCATTCTAAATTCTAAATGATGTTTGGACTTACAGAGTGGAAGCAAACTAGGTTTTATCAGGAAGTCGAGGCTGAGGGTATCCAAAAAGGTATCCAACAAGGTCACCAGATAGGCTACCAAGAAGGTGTTCAACAAAATACAATAGAGATCGCACGTTCGTGTAAGCAGCAAGGTTTAGATATAGAGATGATTATGGCCATTACCAAACTGTCTCGGGAAGAGATCGAAGCTTTGTAAGTTTCTTTCCAGGCAACAGTGAAGATATCCCCGTGGAACTGGCATCTTGCCAGTCTTATGGTGTAGATAGATAATAAACTGTGGAACTGGCATCTTGCCAGTCTTATTTGTGCTATTATATCAAATCCGGCTAAATACTTATCGTATCCTTCTACCTTGCAACCTTCTTCCTTCCCTTCTGCCGTCTGCCTTCTGCCTTCTGCCTTATTGTCACCAAAGTGTAACTATTCTACCGGATTTGATATTATTAGATAATGCGAAAGGTGTGCGCGTATATATAAAGTGTTATCGGGTTAAAGTATAAGCGATCGCCTACAAGATCAGCAGAACACCAACCCACAAATTCACCTCCTCATATAGATTAAAACCTTGCCTTATGGCACTATTAGCTAGATTGAGTCTAAATTCTAAATTCTAAATTCTAAATTCTAAATTCTAAATTCTTAGATGTCATCGCAGAGTTTTCTATCCTTCTTTGCCACCGAGGGATTATTCTTCAGATAATCCCGCGCCCAATTGCAACCTCGTTCTAGGAGTTGATCTAGATTAAAATTCCGAAGGGCAACTCCCTCATAACCAATACCAACAATGCTATTACCATCGAGACTGAAACTTACATCTCCTCCTAAGCGATCGAAAGTGGCAACTTCTTCACCATCAAGGCTCCAGAGTTTCGCTTTTTTCCAGCTTGCTGAGGCGATTAGCTCATCCTTTGGGTGGAAACTTACACTAGTAACTGGATAGTCATGATCCAAAGTATCTAAAAACGTGACTTCTCCCTCCTCAAAACTCCAAAGTTTCACGGTTTTGTCCTCACTAGCAGAGGCAATTAATTTACCGTTTGGGCTGAAACTCACATCATTGACTCCATTACTATGCTCCTCAAGGGATTTAATCAATGTGCCGTCAGGGTTCCAGAGTTTGACAGTTTTGTCCTCACTAGCTGAAGCAATGGTTTTACCATCTGGGCTGAAACTCACATCATTGACTTTATCGCTATGCTTATCAATGGTTTTGATTAGAGTAGCGTCAGGGTTCCAGAGTTTGAAAGTTCTGTCATCGCTAGCTGAGACAATAGTGTTACCATCCGGGCTGAAACTCACTTGATTGACATGATTGCCATGATCTGGGAGAACCTTTAGCTCTTTGCCATCATGCTGCCAGAGCTTGACAACATCATTATAGCCCGAAATTACCAAGATCTCGCTCTCAGGTAGAAAACTTAAGTCGGTGACTGCATCTACCTGCCCCTGGATAGTATCAATTAACTTACCATTAACGCTCCAGAGTTCTACTTTGTTGTCATCGGTGCGAATTGCTAGGATTTGACTGTTTGGGCTGAAACTCATGGGTAGAGATATAAGTTTTCCCAATGAGTTACGGAACCTATCGCTCTCAAATTGGATAGTTTTGATGAAAGTGCCATCACTGTTCCAGAGTTCTACTGTGTTTTCGCTAGTTTGCAAGGCTAGAGTTTTGTTATCTGGGCTGAGGTGGAATCCCTTATAATTACCACCATTATATAGAAACTTACCCTTAATCGGGATAGTTGAGAGCTGGGTTCCATCACGCCGCCAAAGTTTGAATGTTTTTTTATCCTCACGAGTAGCGATTACTCGGTAATCAGGGCTATAATGCCATACATTCTTCTCAAAGGTACTAAGCACAGTGCCATCAAGCTTCCAGAATTGCGACTCGCCAAAGGTTGTCGTTACTATTGTCTTGCCATCATCACTGAAGCCTATAAGCTGACCATCGACTTGGAAAGTTTTGAGTAAGGTGCCGTCAATATATCGGATTTCCAATGTGTTTTCATCCTTACCCCAATCGAGAATTGCCAGAGTCTCGCCATCTGGACTGAAACTCACTTGCATCTGCCAATAGCCATATCCTTTGACAATCTCCAGCAGTGTGCCATCTCTCCGCAAGAATTTCACGGTGTTGTCGCCACCGCGAATAACTAATGTCTCACTGTCAGGACTGAAACTGAGACCCTGGACGTTATAACCTGTCAAAGTTTTGATTAATCTACCATCTTGCTGCCAGAGTTTAACAGTTTGGTCATCACTAGCTGTAGCAATTGTCTGCCCATCGGGGCTCAAATCTACCCGATAGATTCTGTCACTGTGTCCTTTGAGGGGTGTCAGTAATTTACCATCTCGCTGCCAGAGTTTCACAATTTGGTCATTACTAGTTGTGGCAACAGTTTGTCCATCAGCGCTGAAATCTACTCTATCGATTTTTTCCTTATTTCCCTTGAGAGTTTTTAGTAACCTGCCATCTTTCCCTAAGAGTTGCACCGTGTTATCCGTCTTCACTAGGGCAATAGTTTGACCATCCTCACTGTAACTTACACTAGCAATATTCTTTTGAGAGTCTAGCCCAGCAAGATCCTTGCTCCAAAGTTGTACTGTCCTATCCATACTAGCGGAAGCAAGCATTTGGCTATCTGGGCTGAAGCTGGCATTGGCATTAACTCCTTTGAATGTTTCAATCGGTTTGCCATCCAGACTCCATAGTTTTAGCTCGTCTTTAACAATATATGGGTAGTTTGTACTAGCAGAGGCAATCATCTTGCCGTCCGGACTTATACTAATGCTAGTTACATATTCATTACTCTCAAAGCTAGAGGTTTCCAAGTGCCAGAGTTTCACAGTATTGTCTTCACTACCAGAGGCAAGCATCTTACCGTCTGGGCTGAAACTGACGCTAGTGACTTCGTTTCTATGCCCATTGAGAGTTAGATTGATTTCCTTATACTTGTTGTCAGTCTGGAAGAGTGTTAGGTTTATTTCGTTGCTGTGGTAATTGCTCTTCATAATAGTCTGACCTTGTATGTTGATATTCTTAGCACCTCTATAGTTATAAATGTTTTTGAGCAAAGAACCGTCACTGCGCCAAATTTTGACGTCTTCACCATCAAGACTCCAAAGTTTGACAGTATTATCCGCACTACCAGAAGCAATCAACTTACCATCAGGGCTAAAACTGACACTAGTAACACTATCCTTATGCCCCTCAAAACTGTTGCGCTCTCGGATAGTATGAACTACCTCCTGTAGTGCTGCTACTACCTGTGTTTTAGTCTCCGGTTTTACCCCAATTTCCCATCTTTTGAGTCGTTTTCCCGCTTTGATGCTTTCTACCAATGCCTGCAAATCTTTATTCGAGCTAAGAAACTTGTTTGATTTGTCACTCATTGAGCTAAGATAGGTATTATTCTGACCAATCAACAACAGTGGCAAAACCATTGCCAATCCTCCTGCGATCGCACCGAGGCTCACTTTCCAAACCAATCCTCGACGAACTTCTCGCAGTTCCCTTGTCAAAGCCTCATTTAACTTCTTTTCAGTAAGCTTGCGCTGCTCCCTCTCCCTCTCTAACTCAGCAATTAATCGCGCTGATTCTGGGTTTTGTGTACGAATGAAACTTACCAGATAATCATGAACCAGTTGATAACGATTAGCGGGAGTTCCTGGCACTCTCAACACTATTCCTGATTTCACTAAGACTTCTACAACCAAGTCCAGTTTCTCAGCTTCTACCTCTAACTCCAATTCCAAATCTTCACGAGTCTTGAAGGGACGAGTATTATTTTCATCCGTTAGTAAGTACAAGACCAAATTAGCAATCTGCTGCTCATTCCGAGTTCCACAATCTTGAACCACTTCTGCTAAAAATTGCTTCACCAGTTC
Source organism: Symploca sp. SIO2E6 (assembly GCA_010672425.1). Lineage (GTDB taxonomy): Bacteria > Cyanobacteriota > Cyanobacteriia > Cyanobacteriales > Coleofasciculaceae > Caldora. The sequence continues at coordinate 3,386 of JAAHGR010000316.1, read as the reverse complement.
GTCTTTAGTACCAGTTACCCGATATTGCTCCAGGGTAGTAATATGATCCGCTTGCAGCTGCGCCCCGACTATCTGCAACTCAATCGGGCGCACTTCTCCCCCTTCCCCCGCCAACTCCTTGACTAATTCTTCCAGCAAGTCAGGTTCTAAGTAAAATTGAGACCGTTGGGTTAAATTCCAGATCACAGATTTGGCATCTGCTGGGGAAAAGTTGCCTAAATAGTAGAGCAGATGCTTGTAATTGTCATCGAATCCTTCCAGATTGGTGGTGCGAGTTAACTCTAACAAATAATGGAGATAGTCTTCCCGCAGGGATAAGATAATTTTGAGATAAGGAATCTCTAAACACTGGCGCAAAAACTCATAAAAGGGTCGCCGACTCCCTTGGTCTTTGTAAACAAAGAAGAATTCTTCAAATTGGTCAAAAATCAGCACTGTTAACTGATAGCGCTGTTCGTTTTGTCGCAATTGTTCTAGGATGGTTTGTAGTTTAAACGGAGATTCAGAACTTGACGGAGATTCGGGCATTAATGCTTCATCCGCCAGGGAATTAATTCCCTGACTCATAGCTAAAGTCCTCTGAAGAGGACTAGTTTGTATCTCAGAAAACTGGGTTTCTTCTGAAGAGAGCAACGAAACATCAGCATTTTTTGCCAAGAAATCCGGTTTCTGAACCGATGCTGTAGTTGCCGACTCCATAGAAGTTTCAGTCGATTTTAATCGACTTGAGCTATTAGCCTTGAACTTAAGTTCAAGGCGGGATTCCCTATTAATAGATAATCCCTTACCTAATTCCCCAACCCAATCGGTATAAACATCAACAAAAACCGGTACAGCCTCCCTTCCCTCAAAAAAGCTAACCTCCAGCGCCGGTACTAATCCTGCCTGCAAGATCGAACTTTTCCCTACCCCCGACTGTCCATGAATTACCGTCAGCTTACAATCAGGACGTTTCACCCGCTCCAGCAAACGCTCTAAATCCTGCTTGCGGCCAGAAGCTGCTACAATATCCTTTACTATCAATCCCTCTGAGCATCCCCCCGTCTCCCCATCCCCCCGTCTCAAAACCGGCGGCTGCAAACGTCCCGCACCAACAAAAGCTCGCAATCCATACCGGCTCTCAACTTCCCGTTGTTCTAATTTCAGATAAAATGCTTCTCGATACTGACCCTGCTCAAAATAAAGCGATCGCAATTCTTTGAGTATCTCTAAATAAAGGGTAAGCTGCTCCTGAGGTCGAGTTTGTTCTTTAGCTTGTTTTAAATTAGCAATAGCATTTAGTTTTTCACCTAACCCTTGCTGTGATCTAGCTAAAATCAGATAATAGAAGGCAGGAGGCAGGAGGCAGGAGGCAGAAGGGAAGAGTTTTTCTGGAACATTGGGACTACTATCTAAAATTTTTAAAGCTTTTTGCGCCAATTCCTTAGCTTCCTGCCACCGCTGTTTCTGAAGAGCAACTTCCGCCAAAAACCCATAATCCTCAGCTAACCTACCGGGATTACCCAGATTTTGGTGTAATTCCAATGCTTGTTGTGCCAAGTTTTCTAAAGATTCCCAATCTTCTAAACCTTGCAGCACTTTACCCAATTGATTAATATGCTTAGCAACTAAATCTCGACGTTGCGCTTCCTCAAACTTATTTAGAGATTGTTGCAGATAATTCTTACTTTCGAGCCAATATTGTTCCCCTTTACGATAGTAAGCCAAACCCAGGTGTAGCAATACGACTCCCTCTCTTACTCCCCCTCCTGGGAGGGGGTTGGGGGGTGGGTTGCCTGGGGAGTGATTAATGCTGATTGTTAAGTTATCGCAGGGCGAAGCATTTGGATTGTATAATTCAGATTCCTCCGATGAGTTATCGCCCAAATGCTTTGCCCCTACGTCGGCTTTTGGGTTTGGACATGCACTGAGGGGTGGGTTCCAAAAAGCCAAACTCTGCTGATAATACCCCACAGCCGCATCAAACCGATGCTCTCTCTCCTCCATCAAACCCTTCAGCAAAGCCAAACTAGCCTGAATTTCCGCATCCAATTCTAATCCCCGACTCTGCAAATCCTGCTCAAAGGCTGCAATTTCATCTACTCCTACAATCAAACTCGGCTCTTCAGCAAAAGCTTCCTCTGCCTGTTGCTGCACTAAACCCAGCAATTCCTCATCCGGTAGCATAAACTCAATCGGTGGTCCTGCCCAACTCTTAAAATCTGGTGCTACCCGCATCAGTTGTTGGAAAACTCGATTAGTTACCCATAACACTACCGGGAAAGGGAAGCTGCGAAATTGATCTCGTAGTTTATTAGTTGCTCCTAGTAAGTCATCGAGAGCCACTACTGACTCTAAACCTAAAACTATTACGGCATCAGGAGGCTGCTGCTCAAACTGCTGAGCGATCGTGGTATAAAGGGTTTTGCTAGAAGGGGATAGGATTAACTTCTCAATGGAGCATTGTTTACCTAACTGGGTTAAAAAGCGATCGCGCAAACTGGTATAATTGCACCGTACTAGTATTAAGGAAAAGCGTCCTGGACTTTGGGTGAGCGATCGGGTTAGGGTTTTTAGGGCGCGATGGTTTTCTGGTTGCATAGTTGGAGGGGGATGAACCACAGAGGCACAAAGAGCACAAAGGGAATTTAAGTCTTAATGCCCAATTTATACTTGTTTGTTTCTAATAACAGGGGATTGAGGGAAAACCAGCTGCCTTGGTCATCGAGATATTCAAAGACAAAGAGACTCCGTAATAGGGTTTGGTATTCTTTATCTCCTTTGACTTTTTGCTCTCTGACTACTTGAAACAGTAGTTGCCATTCTTGCTCATCTATGGCTAAGAGTAAGCCATCTCGTTCTCGCCGAATTATTCTTTCTAGTAACTCACGAGAAATGGGAGGATCTTCTTCTCGCAGACAACCAAAGAGCATTCCCAGCAAGTTGCGTACATGACCGCCACTAATCTGGCATAATCGGTTTAAGGTTTCTAGGCTATCAAAAACTTCTGTTACATAACTCAATCGTTCCTCTGGCTGGGCGTCGGGGAAGGCTCTGGCTAAGACCATCTGCCGTAATAAGGCCATACCTGTAACACATTCATCCCCATTTCGTAATTTTACCGGCACCATGGGCAACATCATCGGACTTTCTCCCCTGCCGAGGCGATTTTTCAGTGCTTCTCGCTCATTGGAGAAAACCAAGGAAAGAGGTACAGTATACACCACATGACAGTTCAATTGGCTCAGCTGTTCTCCCCGGTCCACAAAGATGTATTCTGTTGACACTCCCACGGCTGGAAGCGCGTGGGATTCTTGCTTCATCCAGCCAACTTAAATTAGAGGAGTTTCCCCACCTAAGCAGAGGTTGTTCTGTCCACAAGCTTGAGATTCCGTATGCCCTACGGT
>JAAHGR010000315.1 GCA_010672425.1 Symploca sp. SIO2E6 | reverse complement strand
AAACCAAATCATTGAACTGCCAGACTGGATTGGCGTTGAAGTATCTGATGATCCTAGATACTTTAACGCTAATTTGGTTGAGAATCCCTTCAGTCAGTGGCTCAAAGAGTAAGGAGGAGGCTCCAAAAAACAAACAACAAATGACAAATGACAAACAACAAACGACAAAAAACAAACGACAAATGACAAACAACAAACAACAAACAACAAACAACAAACAACAAACAACAAACAACAAACAACAAACAACAAACAACAAACAACAAACAACAAACAACAAACAACACTTAAGATAAATGCTTAAACACCATCTTGAGTAACTCAGATTGGTTAAATGGTTTGGTTAAATAACCAGAGGCTCTGACTAATTTGGCTTTAGCTCGGTCAATAAAGCTAGTATGTCCCGTTACCATAACGATGGGGGTAGTTTTGAACAGTCTATGCTTGCGCAACAGAGAGCATAACTCATAGCCATCTAAGTTGGGCATACCAACATCCAGCAAAATTAGGTCAGGCTTAATCCGGACAATTTGCATGAGAGCTTTCACTGGGTCATTAATCATGACTACTGAAAAGCTTTGATCATCTAAGAAGAGTTTAATGGAATTTAAGACGGTTGGGCTATCATCAATGCACACAATCTTATAAACTTTGGTCGGAGCATTCTTTTTGTGATAATCCTCTATGCTGATAACCTTATTTTGCTCAGTCTTGCTTGTCTTGAGTTGTGCTTGCTGTTGGTGTGGCCACTTAGTATTTGGTGCAGAAGTATTACTAGGAGTAGTGGCAGTTTTACTTTTTGAGGGTGCAGGTTGCTTGTGTCGCAGTTGTTCGTAACAATGCTCAACTAAGGTTCGCAGATCGAGTCTACAAAACTTAGTAAATTCTTCTAATTGGTCTTGGTTAACTATATGGTAAGTTCCTTCTTTAACCTCCAACAGTGACTCCATCACCTCTTCAGCTAAGGCTTCAACGAGAGCAGCTGCTTGAGTAAAATTGAGATACTGTTGCTCGACTAACCAGGAAATTGCTTGATAATCAGCAATTTGGCTGGAGTTACTCTCCCATTGTGATTCAAATAGCAGACGAACCTGAACCCGAACTTGACTGACAAGGCTAGGAATATCACGACTGAGGCGACGTAAGTGATTGTCAAGCCTTTCAAAGGGTGCAACAGAATTGGAAGCGTAGATGAGCCTTCCCTGCTCTAAATAGATTGACCAAATAACTGAATCATTAGATATTTTTAAACAGCCATCAGTCTGACGACTGGATAATTGTGCTAGTAACGAGAGTGGATTGAATCTTTGGGTAGAGTTATATTGATTTAAGGTAGCAGTGCTCATAGGGATTGACTCAGGTATTACTCAACTGTTGAAATTTACGTGGATTTAATTTCTAATACTAACTATCGTAGAAAATTGAGCACCCTGGTTAACTATTTATTTGCTTGCTAGTTACACGAAATTGGATAGGTAGAGTGAATCGGCGATCACAGATATTTTCTCTACTAGTATAGCACTTTACGCTGGCATAGTATGTTTCTCTATCCAGACTGGCAAATTATCATGAGTTTTGGATGAGTCTTTAATGAGAAAAGATTCATAATTTGTTGTTTGTTGTTTGTTGTTTGTCCTTTGTTGTTTGTTGTTTGTTGTTTGTCCTTTGTTGTTTGTCCTTTGTTGTTTGTTGTTTGTCCTTTGTTGTTTGTTGTTTGTTGTTTGTTGTTTGTCCTTTGTTGTTTGTTGTTTGTTGTTTGGGAATTGGTGACGTGTAAATATCTCCCTTGTCTCCCTTAGTCTCCCTTGTCCTCCCCATCTCCCCATCTCCCCATCTCCCCATCTCCGCGTCCCCGCGTCCCCGCGTCCCCGCGTCCCCACCTCTCCCTACCTTCAACCCACGACAAAATTTACCAACTTCCCAGGTACGACAATCACTTTCTTAATCTTCTTTCCCTGAAGGTAGCGCTCGGCCACCTCTGATTCTTGAGCATACTTTTCTAAAGTTTGTTTGTCTGACTGTGCTGGCACTTGAATTGTACCACGGGTTTTGCCCATAATTTGAATTACTAGGGTAATTTCATCCGCGACTAAGGCAGCTTGGTCATATTGAGACCAGTTTTGGGTATGTACTGAATCACTGTGACCAATTACCAGCCAGAGTTCTTCGGCAATGTGGGGTGCGAAGGGAGCCAATAACAGGATCAGGGTTTCAATTCCTGCTGCATATACTGGGGAATCTTGGCAACTGGTATCAGTAAGAGCATTATTAAGTTTCATTAACTCGGAAACCGCAGTATTAAATTGGTAATCTCCCTCTAAATCCTCGGTAACTTCTTTAATCGCCGTGTGGATGGCTCGCCGTAAGTCTTTCTCCGGTTTACTCAACTGCTGCGGTGTTACTGTGGAATACTCAGGGTTTTTTGCCGCAAACTCGGTTACCAGACGCCAGACACGGTTGAGGAAACGGAATTGTCCTTCCACATCGGCTTCATCCCACTCCAAGTCTTTTTCTGGTGGTGCTTTGAACAGAATGAACATCCTGGCGGTATCTGCTCCATACTTATTAATTACTTCTTTTGGAGCAACACCATTGTACTTGGATTTGGACATGGTTTTGTAGGAAACCTCTAAAGCTTCCCCGGTTTCCGGATCTTTGGGTTGAGCAGGATCTACTTGGGCTGAAGGAATCCACTTGCCGGTGCGGGGATTGAGGTAAGTTAAACCCTGTACCATACCTTGAGTCAACAGCCGTTGGAAAGGTTCATCGAAGTTCAATAAACCGCGATCGCGTAGTACTTTAGTAAAGAAGCGGGAGTACAATAAATGCAAAATAGCATGTTCAATCCCCCCTACATATTGATCCACTGGCATCCAGTCATTGGTTTGGTTAGGATCAAATACTTGCTTATCATTGTTGGCATCGGGGAAGCGGAGGAAATACCAAGAGGAATCGATAAAGGTATCCATGGTATCGGTTTCCCGCTGTGCTGCTGTACCGCAATTGGGACAAGGTACATTTACCCAGTCGGTTAACTCGGCTAAGGAAGATACCTTACCACCAGTAAATTGCACATCTTCCGGTAACTCTACTGGTAAATCAGCGTCAGGAACTGGTACGATACCGCAGTCAGGACAGTGAATTACGGGAATTGGCGCTCCCCAATACCGTTGTCGGGAAATGAGCCAATCTCGGAGGCGATACTGAATTCGTCCTTTGCCGTATCCTTGTTGTTGGGCGTATTCAATAATTGCTTGCTTGCCTTCAACAGAGTCCTTGCCATCAAAGTCACCGGAATTTACCATAATCCCTGGTTCAGTGTAAGCCTCTTGAAGGGGAGTTTTAACAAAAGTCTCTACCTCTTCTTTGGTTGGTGCAATGACCACCTTGATAGGCAAATGCTTTTCTGTAGCAAATTTGAAGTCTCTGGTATCATGAGCAGGCACTCCCATCACAGCTCCAGTACCATATTCATAGAGTACGTAATCAGCAATTAGGATCGGAATCTCTTCTCCTGTAAAGGGATTGATAGCCTTACCCCCTGTGGGAATACCCCGCTTAGGCTTATCTTCAGCAGTGCGCTCTAATTCAGTCTGGCTAGCAACTTCTGCAATAAATGCCTCGACTGCTGCTTGTTGCTCCGTAGTAGTAACTTGTTGTGTGAGGGGATGTTCCGGTGCAAGTACAACATAAGTAACACCATAAACCGTATCGGGACGAGTAGTAAACACCCCGATTTTTTCCGTTAAGCCAACAATGGGAAATTCCAGATAAGCACCCACAGACTTACCAATCCAGTGAGCCTGCATTACCTTGACTCGTTCCGGCCAACCGGTTAACTTATCTAAATCGTTGAGTAATTCCTCCGCATAGTCAGTAATCTTGAGAAACCACTGCCTTAACATTTTACGCTCAACTAGGGCACCGGAACGCCAAGAACGACCCTGACTATCCACTTGCTCGTTAGCTAACACTGTTTGATCCACCGGGTCCCAGTTAACCGCAGCTTCCTTTTGGTAGGCTAATCCAGCCTGGAAAAATTGCAAGAAAATCCACTGAGTCCAATGATAATAGTCAGGAGAACAGGTAGCAAGCTCACAATCCCAGTCATAGGAAAGTCCTAATTGCTTTAACTCCGACTTCATCTGAGTAATATTCTGATAAGTCCATTTTGCCGGATGAACCTGACGAGCAATAGCCGCATTTTCTGCTGGTAAACCGAAAGCATCCCAACCCATTGGATGTAATACCCGATAACCTTGCATCCGGCTTTTCCTAGCGATGACATCGGTAATAGTATAGTTACGGACATGACCCATGTGCAGGTTGCCCGATGGATAGGGGAACATCGACAGAGCATAGAACTTGGGCTTGTCGGTTTCCTTGTCGGTTTGGTACAAGCCTTGCTCTGACCAAATCTTTTGCCATTTTTCCTCTATCTCGACGGGTTTGTAACGTGACTGCACAAAAGGAGCTCCTGATTATATGGTCTAACTTAATTATAGCTGTAGTGGCGTGACACAGTTAAAATGAGGGAATAGATGTAGGTTGGGTCGAGGCAACGAGACCCAACGCTGGAGAGGTTTATGTTGGGTCTCGCTATCGCTCTACCCAACCTACATTTTTAGCTGTGTCACGCCAGTAGTGGCGTGACACACCTAAAAAGGTGTAATAGGAAATCGACGGCTTCCTTGTCAAATAAGGGTTTGAGCCAAAATCTATTCCCTCATTTTAAGTGTGTCACGCCAGTAGTGGCGCGACACAGCTAAAATGGTGGAATAGGAAATCGACGGCTTCCTTGTCAAATAAGGGTTTGAGCCAAAATCTATTCCCTCATTTTAAGTGTGTCATGCCAGTAGTGGCGCGACACAGCTAAAATGGTGGAATAGGAAATCGACGGCTTCCTTGTCAAATAAGGGTTTGAGCCAAAATCTATTCCCTCATTTTAAGTGTGTCATGCCAGTAGTAGCGTGACACAGCTAAAATGATGTAATAGATGTAGGTTGGGTCGAGGCAACGAGACCCAACATTGGAGCGGGTTGTGTTGGGTCACTTTCTAAAGCTCTACCCAACCTACCTATTCTACTATTTTAGCTGTGCCACGCTAGTAGTGGCGTGACACAGCTAAAATGGTGGAATAGGAAATCGACGGCTTCCTTGTCAAATAAGGGTTTGAGCCAAAATCTATTCCCTCATTTTAAGTGTGTCACACCAGTAGTGGCGCGACACAGCTAAAAAGGTGTAATAGCAAATCTACGGCTTCCTTGTAAATTAAGGATTTGAGTCAAAATCTATTCCCTCATTTTAGCTGTGTCACGCCAGTAGTGGCGCGACACAGCTAAAATGAGGAAATAAGTAGGTTGGGTGTAGCGCTAGCGTAACCCAACATTGGAGAAGGTTTCGTTGGCAGAAGGCTCCAAGGAAAAGAGCAAAGTTGCAAAGTTGAAGAATGCGATAAGTGTTTAGCTGGATTTGATATTACTCACCAAGGAGGTGCAAAAGTTGACCAACGTTCGAGTGCGACAACATGTCAATCCCCTGAGTAAAAAATACCTGACACCAGTTACTCCTCCCGATTGGACAAAAGTTTATGCTCAAACTACTCAACCTCTGCATCTAGATATTGGCTGCGCTAGAGGAGAGTTTTTGTTTGAGATGGCAAGACTACAACCAGATTGGAATTTTTTGGGGTTAGAAATTCGGGAGCCATTGGTAGACAAGGCACAGGTTCTAGTTTCCGAGTTGGGATTGAACAATCTCCACTTTTTATTTGGTAATGCTAATAACTCCTTAAGACCAGTGCTGAACTCTTTTCCTGCTGAAACATTACAGCGGGTCACCATCCAATTTCCTGACCCTTGGTTCAAAAAACGACATGGAAAACGCAGGGTGGTACAGCCAGAATTAGTAAATACCCTAGCGACTTATCTTATAGATGGAGGAGAGGTTTTTCTACAATCTGATGTTAAAGTAGTAGCTCAGGAAATGTGCGATCGCTTTGATGAGCATCCAGCTTTCTACAGACAAGGGGAAGATTGGTTAACAACGAATCCTTTACCAGTTTCCACTGAACGAGAAATCTCTACTATCTCTCACGGTGAACCTGTCTATCGCGCTTGGTTTTTGCACTCTAGGGAGTAGGGAATTGGGTATTGGGTATTGGGTATTGGGTATTGGGTATTGGGTATTGGGTATTGGGTAGTTGACAAAATGCACGACCCTTTGGCTTGTAACCAATTCCTATCACCTAACACCTAACACCTAACACCTAACACCTACCTGCGATACTCATCACCACAGTCACCAATCAACTGATACAAATCCCGTGACTTACTCAGCACAGCATCAAGCTGATTGTAATTTGATTGGTCTAGCATCAAATCAAATATCTTGGCATTGTCTTCTCTATGCTCTGATATTCCTAACCTTGCACCAACAATAGTACCCCCTACTGCTGCTTGATCTAGAACATAACGAACTGCTACATTAGAAATGCTTGCCCCATGTTGATCGGCAATTTGCTTGAGAGTGCCTAACAGTTGTTGAAAGAGACTCCACCCACCCCAAGCATCGATCATATTCTTGTATTTCCTCAAGCTAACGGTAGCAAGCATTCCTCCTCGTGGTTCCGGTTGTCCCAGATACTTTTCACTTAACAAGCCACCACCAAGAGTACCGTAGGCAAACAGCTTGATACCATTTTCCCGACAAAAGGGTATCATATTTACTTGAGGACGCCGGTCAATTAGGGAAAACTGCACTTGATTGGAGACAATTTTGATACCTGCTTCAGTAATAATTTTCAGGTGCTCGGTATCAAAGTTAGTCAAGGCTAGGTGCTTGATCTTACCCTCTTGTTGCAGTTGTGCCATATACTTCAGAGCATCCAGGTAGTTTTTATCCCGGTATTCCCACCAGTGGAATTGCATTAAGTCGAGGCTTTCTACTCCCATCCTTTTCAGGGAGATATCAATGTTTTTCTCTACCAACTGCCTAGTCATTCTCGTTGGTCTAGGGACCCATTTAGTAAAGGCTTGGAGGTTAGAGAGAGCCTCTTGTCCACGGCTAGCAACTAATTGACGCCGAAATTCCCCAATAAAATCTTCTGCTGGACCATAATGGTCTGCCAAATCCCAAGTGGTAAAGCCAGCATCAAGATAATCGAACATACTCTGGATTGCTGTTTGAGGATTAATGCGTCCATGACCACCAGAAACTTGCCACATACCGTTCAAGATACGGCAAATATTCAAATCTGGAGTCAACTGTAGTCGGCTTGATGAGGGTAGGTTCATTAGTGAAGGAAGTCATTAGCAAGAATTATGTTATCTGCTTTTCTATCTATTGTTAAGTCAATTTTGTCCCCTTGTCTTGACAATTATGCTTTACACTTACGGTCAGCGATTGCCTGAGAATATTTCATTAAGGTTAACCTAAAGATTACCTGAGCATTATCACTGTCTAAACTAATAGTTGTAAAATTACCTGCGGTCTAAAATTAGAGTGACACTCCTAAAATGGCTCTCCAACGTCGCAACTTCCTCAAATTCATGGCAGCTGTTGCTAGTGCGGTGGCTCTGGGTAAGCTAACTTCCTGCACACAACTATCTTCTACACCCTCCCCTAACTCAGGATTGGTGGATAATGGTCTGGGTTTCCAGCCTCTTCAAGGTCCTTTACCTTTACCTACGGATGGGGTGGAACTAGCTAAGCAATCTCAAAGCTATAGTACCTATGAAGTTGTGGATGACTTGGTACTACCGGAAGGTTTTACTTATGATGTCATTGCTGCTTGGGGTGACAAGGTGGGGGACTCTCGCTTTGGCTATAATAATGATTATCTTTCCTTTGTCGCAACTGGTGAGGGTGAAGGTTTACTCACTGTTAACTTTGAGTACATCAGTGGTGGAACTTGGATGCAGAGTTATGCTCAAGTGATTGGTAAATCCTTACCTTTTGCAGAGGTGAAGTCAGCTGCTGCTGCAACTCAGGGTGAGATTAATGCCTTTGCTTTACCAAATGATGACCCCCTCAAAGCCAAAATTCAGGAAATTTCTCGGGAAGGTTTAATCGATCAAGGATTAGGGGTAATCTCGATTAAGAAGACGGCGGATGGTAAGTGGGAACGCACTAATTCCCCGATGGATCGTAGAATTACTGGTATTTCTGGTTTAATAGATAATCGCTATCTCAAATCCACTGGACCGGCGGCAGCCGTGTTCCGCAAGGAGCAAGTTCAGGGGTATACTGATCAACTAGGCGATCGCATTATTGGTTCTTTTCAAAACTGTGCTGGGGGAACAACTCCTTGGGGTACGGTTTTGAGTGCTGAGGAGAATTTCCAAGCTCAAGTGCCGGAACCGGTTTATGCTGATGGTTCTTCCTTTGCTCCCGAAAACTGTCCTTTTGTAATCAGTGATAAGCAAGTTAATGGAAGGGCCAATGTTTTTGGTTTGGCAGGGAATAAATACGGTTGGATGGTGGAAATAGATCCAGCTAACCCTAATGATTATGGTACTAAACATACCTTACTGGGTAGATTCCACCATGAAGCAGTAGGGGTTAGGGCCGTTGAGGGTAAGCCATTAGCAGTATACTCAGGATGCGATCGCCGTGGTGGTCATGTCTACAAGTTTGTGAGTAAGGGGGTAGTTAGTAATCCCCAAGATAAGGCCAATTCCGGCTTGCTAGCAGAAGGAACACTCTATGCTGCTGTCAAGATAGCAGCATAGAG
>JAAHGR010000314.1 GCA_010672425.1 Symploca sp. SIO2E6 | reverse complement strand
TCTTAGGGGAAAACATTAAGGTTGAATAGGGAATAGAGCAAGATGCTCGCACTACTCAATGGTTTGCTGTTGGGACAAGAGCGATCGCTAATTCATTCTTCAACTACAGTGATAGGATTGGGGAGCAATGCTCACCCTACAATGTGATATAAGTACCTAACGCCTAATTAAACTTCATCTGGGTCTACTCCCATGGCTCGTAAGCGAGCAGCTAGTTGCTCGGCTCGCTGTTGAGCTTGCAATGCTTCTTCTTGGGGAGTGGGTATTAAATCTCCCTCTAAAGTAGCCCAACGTAACCAAGTTGCTTCTACCTCTTTATATGAGCCTTGCCAACGCACCAACAATAAACCTAATTGCTGACTCACTAAACGTTTTTGTTGATCCTCACTTATTGGTTGATATACTCCATTTTGCAAGTTAAATCCTGCTAAATCTTCTGGATTGAAGGGGTCGTACCAAAAATATTCTGGTACTCTGACCTTGTTTTGATAAACTTGCTTTTTCTGAGTTTTATCGATGGTAGCTGTACTTTCAGACAGTAACTCAATAATGACATTTGGTGCTTGTGCTTCATCCCAAACTACCCAACTCCGTCTTTCTCCTTTCGGTACTCCAAGCACGACAAACACGTCAGGACCACGGAAGTCTTGATTTTTCAGTTGAGCAGCACTGAAATAAAGAAACATATTGCCGCCAACATAACCATCCTCCCGCTGAGCTAACCAATGATACAAGGTATCGATGAGCATTTGCATCTGCATAAAATGTCGCTGAGTTTCCATAGGAATACCATCATCACAAGGAAGTTCATACTGAGTTGGCAGTTGAGTAATAGCGACAGGAGCAGCTTCAATCGTGACTGTTGACATTACCTTTCTCTAATGGTTCTAACTATTTAACTTTAACGCCAACAGCTAGGCTAAGGTGGCTATTGGGGAAAAGAAATATCATGGTGATATTTCTTTTTTTACCAAAATGTGCTATAGGAGTTGCTCCATCAACTCTGGAACTGGCATCCTGCCAGTGGATAATGTGAAACTGGCATCTTGCCAGTGGATAATGTGGAACTGGCATCCTGCCAGTGTGTGGAACCCACCCTGGGCATTGTTAACAATCTCCAACTGCGGTGATAGGATTAAGGCACTACATCTAGCCAGACCCGTGATAATATTGGCCAAATCTCCCAAATGCGGTGTTAACCAACTCGGTTTATGGCAATGGCAATCAAATTTGCACTGACAGTAACTAAAAAGTAAGGAAAAGTCAACTATGCCCAGGTATAAAGACCCAGATGATGTGCTTAAAACTATGCAACCTATTCTTGATAGATGTGCTAAAAGAAATAATGGCATTGATGGAATAGCTTTTCTATCAAGGTTTGACATTAAAGCCCGCTCTCAAGTAGAGGGTTATGGTGGAACGTTTGATGCTACAGCGGCTGCTGCTTTATTAGCTAATTTTAGAGAGGCTCATAAAGATACTTTTAAAGATGAATCGAATCTTAATTATGTTTCTTTTCTGAGTACTACCGAAGATGGTGAAATTACGGCTTGGAGTGTAGTTGTTCTCTATGAGATTTATAGTCTAGTTTTTACAGGTAAACTTAAAAATGTATCAAGATATTCAGTACATAGAGGAACTGTAGAAGAATATGTAAAAGAACTTGAGCTATTAATTGAGGAGTATGAAAAGCGAATAGTCATTGAAACCACTTCTGAGTCCTAACCTTTCTATAACAGTGTCTCCGTGCTTCTGAGCCATCACCAACCCATCATTTAAATACACAAACCTCTTTACTTAACTTATACCTCTTGTAAAAACAAGAGAGTTTTGTATTTGAAATTTGTAGTCTATTTAAAAAGAGTAGAATGCTATAAATTACCTGTTTAAGTAAAAATCACTTATGAAAAGTTATTCCGACTCAGAAGATATACTTAATGCTTTAGAAATTCTCTTTGATTGGTTTATAACACGCACTATTGGTATAGATGGAATAGCGTTGGTGTTAAACTCTAACATTATCGCTCGTTCCGAAAGATCAGAAGAGGAATTTGATACCACTGTCATCGCTTCTCTGTTAGCTAATCTGAGTGAAACAACCATAGAGACTTTGGGAGATAACATAAATCTTTGTTATGTCAATTTGATAACTCAAAATGCCAATGGTGAGTTACAAGCTTGGACTATAGTTTATCCTTATGAAAATTATAGACTGATTTTTTCAGGAAAAATAGATAGAGAGAAAAAAATACAGCTAGATCAAGCAGTAGATAGTTATGTCCAAGATCTTGTTCCGTTAATTAAATCCTATGACAATATTACTTAACTGACAATACAGCGCTTTGCGCTGTAATGAAGTACACTCTTCCAAAAGTCTCCTGTGGAAGTCAAAGCAAAGCATCCTCTGGCTTCCCCGTTGAAGTCAAAGCGTTCGCAAAGCGTTCTCTGAAGGAGTAGCATCCTCTGGCTTCCCCCTTATTAAGGGGGACGGGAGGGGGATCCAAAGGGGGACGGGAGGGGGATTCCAAGGGGGATGCGAGGGGGATCAACAATGTACCGCATAGCAGGGCAAACTGCTGTATTACTTAACCTTCATATGCTTTGCCTTTCTAACTTTTCCAATTGATCCTTAGCAAATTTCCTCACTTGCTCGTCCGAGTCTTTCTCAGCTCTGTCTCTCAATAGGTCTAAAATCGGAGAATCGTGAGGATATTGCTGGATAATGAGCTCAAGTGCTGATTGCCGGGGGTTGTCCTCCCAATCATACCGACGACGCTTAAAGGGGTCATTGAGGACACAATCTCTTAAAAATTCTAACATCCAAGGTTCATCTTTCCAGCCATGGGCGATTTCTTCTATTGCTAGACTTCGCACGTCCCTATCTTGATCAGATTTTGCCTTTTCTTGAAGCAGGGATAAGGTTTGGGGGTCACCTTTCCAACCACGGGCTATTTCTTTTATTACTACACGTTGCACATGCCAATCTTTATCAGATTTTGCCTTTTGTTGGAGCAGGGATAAAGTATCAAAGTCATCTTTCCAGCCACGGGCTATTTTTTCTACTGCTGCACTTCGCACAATCCCACTTTTATCAAATTGTGCTTTGTCATGGAGCAAGGGTAAGGTATCGGGGTCACCTTTCCAGCCACGGGCGATTTCTACCACTGCTGTACTTCGCACATCTCTGTCTTGATCAGATTGTGCTTTGTTTCGGAGCAGGGGTAAGGTATCAGGGTCATTTTGCCCATATTGAGCGATTGCTTGTAGGGCAGACTTTCGTATGTGAGAATTTGAGTCAGACTGAAGACGGAATTTCAACCAGTCTAAGGTTTGTGGAGTATTTTGCCCAACTGTTGCGATCGCACTCACAATAGCATCGGCTGCCTCAGCATTGAATTGATGAGGAGATTCTTGTTCAACCTCTTGTTTTAGTGCTGTTTGCAGTGCATCAGCAATTGATGGGCTTTTTCTCCTAAGTTCAGCAAAACAGTTAGCTGCCAATAGCAGATTTTGTACCCCTTCTTTTCTCAGGCGTCCATTTTTATCAAGAAACTCTCGCCGATTAATTTTCTGTTCTATCAGGTATTTAATAATTGGCCCTACAAACTTGGCATTAATCATCCCTGCTATCAGCCGTAGTACTTCCTGCCAAGATTGATCTTGCCAGTGTTTGCCAAATACTTCGGTTATGAGTTGTTTGATGGTAAGGTGTCGTGTTTCTTTAAACTCACAGACGTATTCCAAGGCACAGAAGTATTCCAAAAATGTCCGATGGACAAAGCCATAGTACTCGCCTCCGAGGAAACACAAAATAAAATTGCGACTCCGCAGTTGTTCAATCATTAACCGAGCAACGATTCTCGGATTATTGACTTCTATGTCTTTCAAATACTCACTGAGAATTTTTTCTAAATCGCTCCCTCGAATCAAATTACCAGCTAAACCCTTGTTTTCCCCTTGCATAAAATGGGCAATCTTGCGGAGCATCTCCTGCTTATCTTTAGAATCTATAGTCACCGGAGCGATTCTGGGATCTTGTAACAATTTTCGCTCCACATCCCATTGATGGAGTAAAACTCGGGAAGCTTGGTTGTAGAGTTCTGGTCTATCTCTGGGTAACTCTTGATTGCGATTGAGTATTGCCATCATGGTCAGCAGCAGGGGATTGCCAGCTAGTTCCCTAATCGCTTTCGAGGTATCAATTGCCCGTTGCAATCGCTCCCGCTTTCTCCGTTTATCTGCCTCATCAATAAAGGTTAATTCATGCCAGCGATCGATAAAATCATGAATTTGCTCTGAGTCTAAATCTTGCAGCAGGAAGTGACGAAATTCAGCATCTTGCAGCCGTTGGGGTTTGTAGCCAATAATACGAGAAGTTACAATTACCCGCACCTGGGGATAATCATTGGTGAAGCGATGGATATCGTTAATTACCTGTTCCCGTTGCTCCGGATTAAATACTTCATCTAACCCATCGAACATTACCAAAGCCTTGCCTGCTTGCAGCCTTTCTTTAAGTTGCTCCGGAGTGAGGCGATGGATCACATCCCCCTTATGGAAACATTCTAGTAAATCTTTGCATTCTCCAGAATTCCTGCTTCTATTATAAGTTCGCAGTTCAATTAGCAGGGGAATAGTCTGTTCAATAATATTATCAAGGGGACTCCTTGCCCAATCCAATGCCAGGTATTGCAGTAATATGGATTTTCCTGAACCTGGATCTCCCAAAATCACCAGATACCGATAGCGGTCATTAGACCACATTTCCTCAGTAACGTGCAAAACTGAGCGAACTGGCTGTTGATAATAAAACTGTTTGTATTGTTCCCATAGTTCTGGGTCAATTCCTGCTTCTTGTTGGTTACTCTCTCCTAGTCGTCTTTGAGCTTCCTTGGGAATTTCGTAAACTTGAGGTAAAAATTCCTGGCATTCTCGCACATTTTGTGCTGTAAATACTCGCTGGACTTTGAGTTTTTCCCGATAGTCGTAAGTACTGTTGTCCAGGCTGTCCAAGTTGAGATGAGCGTATCTCTCTAGCAGTGCTTTTTGATAAGCTTCGAGACTGGTTTCTAAATCTTTAGTACCTCTGTGTGAATCATCTACATCCTGCTTCACCCTGACATCACTAGTACTTCTGTTGGACTCATCTACATCCTGCCTAACCTTGATATCACTTAGATTCAGAACCTTAACTGGTACACCCCATCTATTAACCAGCGCTACCCGAATCTCCCCCTCTATCTCCTCCTGTGCTGCCGTCAACAAAAACTTAGCAGCACCATAAGTCCCCCCAAAGCGGTGCAACACTAATGTTGTGTCTCTCAGAGGCTTACTAATAAACAGAGGGTAAGTCTCCAACTTACAGTAGATGGGATACTCCTCTTCTTCATAAGGCCACTCATTTCCAGAAGTTTGCAAATCAACTGTCATCAGGTATTTCTTACCCACCTGCGCCTCACGGGGGTAGCTAATCACAGGTTGAATAGATAAGGGTAGCTGCTGAGTATCAGCCATGAGACTTTCCTCCTGATGGGGTGAGCCGAAGTACCGTCATCGGGTTGCCGTAGTAGACATACATGAAAGTGTAGAAGAAAAACTCCCAATTCTCTAATGCGTTCACATTACTTTGGAGTTTTTTGGCTGCTTGGAATCGCAAATTGCGTAAAATTTCAGGAACAGATAATTCTGGATTGCTCCGATACTCCTGAAAGAAGTTCTGAGTAATCTGAGCTGCATAATCATCTCTAACTCTCTCCATAGTACCAATTACTCCTCTTGCTCCCCTCTTGAGAAAGAAAGTAGGAAAACCCATGTAAAATTCAGATGTTTTAAATTGATCATCTTTTAGCAAGCGCCCCGAATGACAAACATTCATGAAAACAACAGTATTACAGTTCTTTAAAAAGGTAAAATTCCAGTAATGAAGCTCCATCAATGATGTTATAGTTTCTCCAAAACTTATATCGCAGATATTATTACCCAAATAACCGTGACTAGCAATAAAAATTAGAGAAACATCGTGTTTTACTTGATGCAAGTAACTTGAAAATTCAGGTATTGTTTTAAACAACTTAGACTTAAATTTATTGATTACATCAACCTCTTCTTTGACATGTGTAAGTTCTTCTATTGTGGGTGCATAGGCAATAATATCTCCACAACATTCTTGACGATTACAACTTATGGTAATTAATCTCTTTGCTTTGTCGTATACATTATCTGGATCTGGAATATTTGCCCAACGCACGGTAGGAATGGAGGCTCCGAGATGTTCATCTTCCAGATACATCATTTCCCAAGGAATTTCAAAATTAGTGCCGTCATTAATGATTAGACATGATAAATTTTGTTTGAATTTCTCTTGCAGTGTTTTTCGCAATCGAATCAGCCAAGAACGAATCTGATGAGCTTTACAGTCCTCTTCAGAAAACTTACGCATCTTACCTATCATATCTGGTAAATGGCAGTTTTCTATATCTATCATATGTTGGCTGTAAGATAGCACTGGTGCAGATTGGAAGTTTGTCTCAAGTTCTTCATGATCTGCATGATGGGCATGAACTCGATACGAATCATCTTTAGCTTCTACATATAAAATTGCTAATTCTCTAGGAAATTTTTCTTCCGATTTTGCAGCAGAGAAAGGAGCCCCTATCAGAATTGCTTCAGATTCAACCATATCCTGATCTTGTAGGTTTTTCTCTTGTATAAGTTCTTCTGGTGACGTTGTATCAGCAAACAAGTCAAGCTGCTGAAAATTTTGGTCCCCTGTTATCTTTTGGTGAAAGTTGTTTGCCATTACTTCACCTCCCATGTCTCAAGGGGTTGAATCAGAGCAACTTTTGCTCCCATTGCCTGAGCTAATTCTAAGGGCAAATCCTCATACTGTTTTGGTTGAGGATTGAGCAGCACTGCCTTCACTCCATCGAAACCACGGATACGCTCAGCCACCTGCAAAGCATCTTCAATCCCTTTTCTTCCCACCGGCGGCAAAATCTTACCTAAGCGACTAGCTTCGAGAGACACATTCCCTCGCCCATCACTAATTACTACTAGCATCACTTGCTGTATAGTACTGCGTCCATGTTGCATCGCATAGCGTAGCGTCTGCAATGCCAAATCTAATCCATGAGCCAGAGGAGTAGCTTTACCCCTTCCTGCCTCAATCCCGGCATTAATCTGAGGCATGAGAACACTCTGTGCCATTAGTTTTTGAGCTCTTAACTCATGCTGGGCATCCACTGCTCCCACCTGAATCAAACAAATACTAGCTCGTTCTACATAGGCCCAACTCAGGTAGCGTAACAACTTATTCTGCCAATCGCAATCCCGTAGACAAGTGTGATCTAAAATCAGCATGAGCATTTGTTCGGCTACAGGTGCTCGGCGATAGGAATGTAAATCCGTTGGGGAGAGCAGTAGTCGATGACTATTAGTAGTTGAGCGTTGGCGAATCGGCTGATATTTGGCAGCTTCTAGTAATGTCCTCACTAAGGCTAAATCCTGGAAATTGGCTACTTTCTCCACTCCAATAATGACACCACTAGTAGCCGCCTTGAAACGGAGCCGACGGCTAGGCAATCGTAAGGAAGAGGCTTCCCGCTCAACCGGTGCTTGATCTTCTGGATAAGGATTGGAAACTGTAAATGTTATAGTTGGCTGTGGCTCAGGTTCATCGGGCTCATACACTTTTTCCGTCACTGTCACTGGTTTAGGCTGAGTTGATTGTGGTTCTTCCTCTGTAGTCTGAGGCTCCCTGGATTGTGGGATGACAGGCTCAGGACTCCCCTCTAGTAAATCTTCTTCTGTCTGCTGTTGCCGCTCAACAGGTTTCAACCCCATCATACTAGCCGTTGTATCAACCTGTCGCACCGTCATTTCTGCTGCACCTTTCCAGCGGGTATACGCTAGAGCCAGTCGTGCCAAAGCAATCTCCCGACGAGGACTATATACTTCTAAATTTGTCGTATAATCCAGTACCCGAGCTATGGCCTCTGGGGCAATTTTAGGATAGCTTTGGAGAGCATTCTTCAGGCGATCGCAAGTTTCTTTAGATAGAGGTTCCGGCTTTGTTTCCTTTCCTAACTCTCTTTGATCAATCCAGTCCAGAATTGCTGCTACTCGGTCTTCATTAGTCTCAACCTCTCCACTCAATCTTAGGGCAAAACGGTCTAGCAAATGAGGAGAAACCATACCCACCTCACTAGTAGCACAGCCTACTAACCAGCAGCAATTGGGTTGCCAATATTTGTGCTGTCCATGACGCTCCAGATGAGCCACATCTGCTCCTATTAGTACCACACAAGCCCTAGTTGCGGCTAAGCTCAGTTTGGTTAAATCCGGAATAACGATTAACCTCAATGGCGAGTCTTGTTGTCCTCCAGTTAGCAAACCCGGTTTCCAGGTAACAGCAGGCTCTGTCTCTGATTCATCCCCTAGCCCTAAACTGCCCCACAAGTCATCCTCAGCTTCAAAAGTTCCTAACGTCACTGAGACAATAGGATATCCAGTCACCACCTCCAACATCTGAGTCGTTGTTTGAGCCACCAGTCGTAATGTCTCAGGAGAGGCGTCAAACATTAGAATACTCCGCAGGCTCGGACTAATAGCAGCACAAGCTAGCGCAGAGGTTAAGGCAGGCGGGAAGACAGCTTGGGAAAGTTGCTCCATTTTTCTTGTCTTTGTGTCCTTTGTGTCTTTGTGGTTACTTTCTCAACACCTACCCTCTAAGCCCCATCACTCACCACTCAAAATCTCCTTCACCA
>JAAHGR010000313.1 GCA_010672425.1 Symploca sp. SIO2E6 | reverse complement strand
AACCTGCATCAGTGTAGTAAGCACCAGCAGAATTTCCAATTTCAAAGACGTCTGCACCACTACCACCATTTAAGTAGTCAATTTCATTGGTGTAACCATAACCGTTGAGGGTATCATTGCCAGTTCCACCATATAAGGCATCATTGCCAGTACCCCCAGAGAGGTAGTCGTTACCAGTACCCCCAGAGAGGTAGTCGTTACCTGTGCCACCATATAAGGCATCATTGCCAACTTCACCGAAGAGAAAATCATTGCCAGTACCCCCAGAGAGAAGGTCATTACCGTACCAACCATAAACAGTGTCATTTCCTCCACCAGCAAAAATGTAATCGTCTGCAAAATCTAGAGGATCAATAACTTCGCTTGCGGATGTTCCATAGTAAATACCCATGTGTTATGCTCCTTGTAAATTTAGCTAATTTTGCGTTTGCATGAGGGTGAAATTTCTTTTTCATCCCTGTAAACGTTACTCAACTAAAAAGCCAGAGTTTTACGCAAAATCACAAAAAAAGTTCCAGAGTGTATCACCTTAAGGGGCAATAACAAGGCATACAAAGTAGACAGGGTATAGGTTGCGGGGTTTGGGGTGTAGAGAAAATAGACATGTACTATTTTAGTATTAGTCTGACCAAAATAATGGGTTTCAAGCCTCGCCCATAAGAGTGCGACTTTTGATTGCTGAATATGGGGAGTATGTCAATAGGAAGAATTTATCCTAGTTTTGAGCACTCGGAGCCCCCAAGGTCACCCAGGGATTTCCCACGCTAAGGTGCAAGGATTTTGAGCTCATCAATGGAAAAACCTTGGACGTGTTTGGCTTGCAAAATGATTGAAACTATTATCTGGCATGGCTTGCACACTTATGCAGCAGACCCTATTTACACCAAAATCTACATCTCAGGGCAAAGCATACCCTTCGGGAACTGCTTCGCAGAAGGGAAGAAAAAACACTAGTTTTTTCAGAAGACATTATCTCTCCTGAAAAGATACAAAAATTTACCGTTCAATAGGTTATTGCGAAGTTAAGCTTTGGTTAAGCATCTTAATTTTTTGCTAACCAAAGCTTAACCAAACTATGAAACCTACTGTAGATTCTCAGCCCGTGACCCCTGAGATTTCCATTAAAAGAGATGACTTCGAGCTCGATCAACTGAAGCAAGATCTGACTAAACCTTTGACTCAGGTACTAGACAATCAAGCATCTGTTGGAGAAATCTCACTGCTTCGTCCACTCAAGCCAGTAATGGACGATTCGGCAAAACTTCTAGTTAAAGATCCAGCAGGACATCCGATTGCAGTAGTTTTGTGTTCCTCGCCAGTGACTCCCTGGCTAGTGGCACGAGGGATGGAACGTACCCGCTTAGCCAAGCAGGCTCTCGGTTCAGATTTAGGGCGAGTTGTCCTCGATCCCTTACTTGAGGGTGAGATTCGTGGACTCAGTTATGCTGTTCTGCCTTATTGTCAGCCTTTGAGTAATTCGCGACTGGTATGGCCTGTTCAACGTGCCTTGTTATCTCCTCATGTGTTCCAATGGTTGAGTGGGCTAACAGAAGCTACGGCGACTGTAGTACACCCGGAACAGGTAGAACCAGATTTCATGGAGCCATTGAAATACTTGGCGGAATTAGAGGCAATGACTGAACGGGTTCGCGCTGGGGCGCGGCAAGCTATGAATCGTCTAGCTGACGGTAAGTGGTCTCCTCGCCATGTACTGATGCACAATGATTTATGGAAAGGCAACATCCTTCTTGATCATCGCCATGTAAGCAGATTGGGAAATCAATTATGGACAGAACATTTTGTCATCATCGATTGGATGGCTGCAATGGTTCAAGGATATGCAATGTACGATTTGATTCGGCTTGCCCAATCACTGAAGTTAGGGCAAAGACAACTGCGTGAGCATGTCATTACCCATTGCCAATTCTTAAGTTGTGATTTCACTGATGCTCGCAGCCATTTGCTGGCAGCTTTAGGCTACCTGGGTATGCACCTGGAACATTTCCCCTTACCCAGATTTGTCCAGATGGCTGATTCTTGTTGGGAGACAATTGAGCAAATTAAAGGATGAATCTACGGAAGACCCAAATTTTTCATTGAGACTGCCTTGTTTCTTCGGAGTCTAGTAAACAATTGCAACAGTTAGCAGGACGCTTGCAGTGACTACCAATTGAGCGACAATTGCAACAAGAACAACAAGCGATCGCTTGGCAGCGTCAACAACTAATTCAGGCAACCTCCCAGCATCTTAGTCAAGCTACCCACCACTGCCGACTACTGCAACAGAAGCTAGCTACTCTTGACCCTCATCGTGTTCTTCAAAGAGGTTATGCAGTAGTGCGATCGGCAGATGGTAAGATTGCTCGGCAAGCTGCTGATTTAGTTCCAGGAGAGGAACTACAGATTCAGTTACAAGAGGGTCAAGTTACAGCTGACGGGGTGACAACTACCTCTGAAAGACAGTATTGATAAGGCTTTCAGCCTTTCTGCCTCGCTGATAATAAGACCTTTTATGTGGGCTTAATCGACTTAATTGTTCGGTTTGTTCATTAAAATAACTTAATGATTCAACCCCTACTTTTCCATGAAGACCAATATAAAAACTGCTATGTCTACGGTTTTTTCTTCTTTTTTCTTTAACTCTACCAACATATTTAGCTACTCTTTGTTGCTTGATTTTTTCTCCAGCAATAATAGAACTACTATAAGCGAGAGTAACAAGTAAAATTAAGGTATTTAACCTTTTCCCTGATGTCAATGTTTTCTGTAAATAATAACCTCCTGATTTAAAGTCTCTAAACATTTCTTCTATACCAAATCTATAAGAATAGATGTTTAAAGCTTGCTCAAGACTGTCTAAATTTGTTAAAATAAACCAGCCTTCTTCTGCCTTCCATTAAATTACTACACCCTCTTTTTTTAAGGATTTCCCAATAAATTGGGATGGCTCTATTCTTATAAATGAAGCTGACCATTAATAGGTTAATACATCCCCATTGAGTCCTATCAATAGCTAGATAAATAATTTCATGTTCATCAAAGTTTATCTCTAACCAATTGGTTAATATTGGCCACCAAATTTGAGGAATTGTTAACTTAGGTGATGACAAAAATCTTTGTATTTTTTTTCTTCTACTTTCAAATAAAATCATCAAAGGAAATTTATTTGCTAGTTCTTCAACTGTAACACATTTATGGATTTGAAGCAAAGATATCAAAATTATAAGTATCAAGTAAGTAGGTAGGCATAAATAAACGAAAGTATGTTGACAAATATTAAGTTGATACTGCTAAGAACATTCAACCTAAACCATTTCGTTTTCTGCAAGTGCTTGGCGCTCAACTTACTCGCCAAGATTGGGCTTTTTCTGGTCGTTCTGCTACAAGTCGCCGGACAATTACTGCTAGTGTAACTCGTTCTGGCTACCAGAAGATGAGGTCTAACTGGATTTACCAAGCACCTGAATTACCAAAGCGTTAACTGTTGTTGTTCCATGTTCTCTGTCAAAACTTTCACGTCAGTTGTCCGATTAAGCTTTGGCAAATCGCTTGAAACATTTAAAACTGCTAGTTTCGGAATTGCCATGCGACTCATTTCGTAATACTCTGCATATCGCTCAATGCCAATACAGCACATTCCTATAGCTTCTGCTGCTGCTACTGTTGAACCTGAACCCATAAATGGATCAACTATAATACCCTCACCTAATGGAAGGGCAGCATGAACAACTTGACGTAAAAAAGACTGTGGTTTTAAGCTGGGATGGTTGGCAATATCCCTCTCCTGTCGGGGTGTTCGTTCGCTCAAGATGACATCATTAAAGGGGTTACCATCAGGAGTTCGTCTTAAGCCTCCAGTTTGGAATTCTCGCAGACAGTCACTGAGTTTCATTCGCGATGGTATTGGCTTTCGCAAGATGCCCCATGGTTCATAACACCCTCTGGGCATTGACGATACATTAGGAAATTCTTGCTCAGCGTTTTTCGGGCGATCTCCACCGCGAAGCGTTCTGACTAAGCGAATTAATTCACCACGAAACTCTAAGCCACCTTCTACTAAAGCAGAAAAAACTAGTTGGGAGAGAAAAGCATTGCTAGCAATCAATACATGACCACCGGGACGGAGTACCTTTACTACTAACTTAGCCCATTCTATAAAGAAAAACTTTAAAGCGACTCGTTCTTTTTGAGTAAGTGCTGTAAACCTTGGGAGAGGTGATCTTTTGTGTCCATCAAATGAAGGGGGAATTCTCCAAATACCTCCCTTGCCATTGCTTCTCTTGGCAATTTGCTCAAAATCATATTCTTTGACCCCATAAGGCGGATCTGTCACAATTGCATGAATGTTACTTTCAGGCATCTGCTTGAGCCAATCAAAACAGTCCGCATGTAAGATCAGGGAGCGACCTATTTCTTCTGCTCTGTAGTCAAACCCTAGAGAATGCATCACTTCAAGTTGTTGATTACCATACTAAGATTACAACATGTACAAATTTAGTATTAGTCCAACTCATCTGAGTCAGATTCAGTTTGGTTATCTAACTTCTTGGCCTTTTCCTCCAGTTCCTTTTCTTTTTGTTTCAATTCTTCTTCGAGGGTTTCAATTCGTTCACGACGCGCTTCCATTTCTAGGCGCTGGCGGGTTAGATCTTGGCTCTGCAACGTTAAGTCTTGCCGCCATTGTTCAGTGCGCTCAGCTTCTTCCCTTAAGAAAGTTGGAGTAACACCAGTACTTAAGTATTGTTCTACCAAATTTAACACCCAGTCTTGGGCTGGTTGGAGATTCAGGATCTCTTGGTCTTCGGAAAGGTCTACCAACACCAACAAACCTTCGTTGGTGGCGATGGCACTCTGGGAAATCCCAGAGTCAATCGCACCCGGCTCCAGCAACGAGGGGTGGGTTGGAGTAAGTGGAACATTTTCTGGGTCGATTAATTCCCAGCTAGTCTCAGATGTTTGGCGAGCCAGCAATCTCAGTTCCAATTCACCAGCATGTTTATTTTTTTTTACTTGAGCCAGGTTTAGCATTGCCTGTCAGTTTTTGGGGTTTGTTAGTTGCTAGAAGCACTCCTTGTGGAATTTTCTCCAAGTCGATTCAGGCGACTTCTCAAAATTTCCTCTTGTTTTTGGGCTTCAGCTAAAGCCTTTTTCGCTCCTTGCACAACGGCATCCGGTGCTTTGCTGACAAAATTAGGATTGTCCAGACGTGCGGTGAGAGATTTGACTTCTGCTTCTACTTTGCGCAGACTGTTCTCTAGTTTAGTGCGCAAAGCCTTGACATCGACAATACCGGCAAGGGGTATTAGGACTTGAACAGTACCAGTGACTCCTGCCATTGTTGTCTTGGGTTCGTTTAAGAGTGCTGGGGTAATGGTTAATGTTTCCACTTTAGCTAAATCTTGAATATAGGACTTCCCCAACTCAAGGATTTGACGTTCGCTCTGGTTCCCGGTTTGTAGGATAACCGGCGCTTTCACTCCCTGCTTGATGCCAGCATCAGCCCTGAGATTACGGATAGTACGGATTGTACCAATCAATAGCTCAAACTGTTGTTCTAATTCTGGGTTAATTAGGGGGGATGAGTCATTGGCATTTTCTGATTCACTGTTGTCAAGTCTAGAGGGAAGTGGTTCTGGATAGGGTTGCACTGCCAGAAACTCCCCAGATGTTTGGGTTAGGGTATGCCAGATTTCTTCGGTGATATGGGGCATAAAAGGGTGGAGCAGTTTCAGGGTTCCTTCCAGTATGTAGGCAAGAGTTTGCTGGGCTAATTTTCGGGAAGGATTGGTTGCTTCCTCCCATAACCGGGTTTTCACTAGTTCAATATACCAGTCGCAAAAGTCACCCCAGATGAATTCGTAGAGTCCTTTGGCGGCTTCTCCTAAACCATCAGCATCCAGGTAATTCCTGGTTTGTGCTACTACTTGCTGGAAGCGGGAGAGAATCCAGCGATCGCTTAATTCTAACTTCTCCAGATGCTCTAAGGGGGAACCTAGCTGTTGGGGAGTCTTGTCCTCTAGATTGAGCATAACAAACCGGGCTGCATTCCACAGCTTGTTGGCAAAGTTGCGGGCTGCTTCTACTGAGGAGGATTCATCAGTTTTGCGGTTATACTCTAGGCGGATGTCTTGACCGGCCCCTACAACTTCCTTAATTAGGGCATAGCGTAGGGCATCAGTACCATATTTGCCGATCAGCAACAATGGGTCAATGCCATTACCAGCAGTTTTGGCCATTTTTTTGCCATTTTCATCCAGGACTAAGCCGTGGATGTAGACGGATTTAAAGGGGATCTGATCAGTGAAATGTCCTGCCATCATCGTCATCCGAGCAACCCAAAAGAAGATGATATCAAAACCTGTGACTAGAGTGGCGTTGGGATAGTAGGTTTTGAGGTCTGCTGTTTCCTCCGGCCAACCCATAGTTGAGAAAGGCCACAAGCCTGAAGAAAACCAGGTATCGAGGACATCCGTGTCTTGTTCTAGCTTGACATTTTCGCCAAATTGTGCAATGGCTTTTTGTTGGGCTTCCTCCTGATTATGGGCAACGATAAACGGTGTGGTTGGGGTGATTTCTCCCTTAGTCTCACTCACCACATACCAGGCAGGAATTTGATGTCCCCACCACAGTTGACGGGAGATACACCAGTCTTTAAGCTTTACTAACCAATCCCGGTAGACCTTCCGCCACCGTTCTGGGATAAACTCTGGGGAGTTGTGTTGGTCGAGGGAATTTAAGGCACGGTCTGCTAAAGGGCGAATTTTGACAAACCATTGGGTGGAGAGGAGGGGTTCGATGGGGACTTTGCCGCGATCGCTATAGGGTACAGTATGTTTGTAGTCTTCTACCTTTACCAGGACACCATCAGCTTCTAACTGCTGCACCAGATTTTTCCTGGCCTCAAATCGGTCTTGCCCTTGAAAGGAACCGGCATTTTCATTGAGAGTGCCATCTTTATTCATAATATTGATAAAGGGCAAATGATGACGCTGACCCATCTCAAAATCATTGGGATCATGAGCTGGGGTCACCTTGACACAACCTGTGCCAAACTCTGGATCTACCAACTCATCGGCAAAAATGGGAATTTCCCGCCCCGAAATCGGTAAGGTAACCGTTTTGCCCAGCAAATTTTGGTAGCGTTCATCGGTAGGATTTACTGCCACCCCAGTATCTCCTAACATGGTTTCTGGTCGAGTTGTCGCCACTTCCACATAACCACTGCCATCGGTGAGGGGATAGCGGATATGCCACAGATGTCCTTCTACTTCCTTATTTTCCACCTCCACATCGGAGACAGCCGATTCAGAGGCGGGACACCAGTTGACCATATACTCGCCTCGGTAAATTAGTCCTTCCTCATGAAGTCGGACAAAGGCTTCTTTGACTGCCTTGGATAAGCCTTCATCCAGGGTAAACCTCTCCCGTGACCAATCCACAGAAACACCCAAACGTCGCAGTTGATTAACGATATTGCCTTTGGATTGAGCCTTCCACTGCCAAGCTTGTTCGAGAAACTGCTCCCTTCCTAAGTCAAAGCGAGTTTTACCTTCTGCTGCCAGTTGCTTTTCCAACATGGTATGCACTGCAATACTAGCATGGTCTGTTCCTGGTAACCAGAGGGTATTGCAACCTTTCATCCGATGGTAGCGCACCAAGGTGTCGATTAAGGCAGCCTCAAAGGCGTGACCCATGTGTAAACTACCAGTAACATTAGGTGGAGGTATAACAACACTGTAGGGTGTGCCGCCGTGATTGGGGTCAGCTACAAAGACTTGGTCTTCTTCCCAAGACTTTTGCCACTTAGCTTCGGTGGTAGTGGCGTCATATTTCGTTGGCAGGGCAGGGGTGGTTGCGGTCATGCAAGAGATATCGAATCAGGACTAGTGTTACCTACATAAATTTTGCCATAATGTAGGAGTAAATATTGAGCATAAATCCTGCGGAACCTTCTAATTTGTAGGTGGGTAGCTTCGGAACTCTCAACAGTCTGATTTATTGAATCTTGCTATAATCTACCCCTTTAGTTACATCCCTACCCGATAACTGTGTCGTCAGACCAGTTAAATTTTCGAGAGTTTTCCTTACTTGGGGTGAAGTAATGGTATTGAGGGGTACACCCAACTGCTTGGCTATCCCGGCTGCTACTCCTACTCCCTGTCCCTGGTAAATATTCACTGTCTGAATACGTCCTACTGATACAGCCATACCTACGTAGCCAGAGGAGCGACCAACAATTGCCAAGTTGTTCACATTACTTGCTAGGGTATTTTCTATGCCAAAATTATAAACCGGAATCGGCAATATACTAATGGACAAACCATTGACTCCCCCTCTTAAATCAAAATTGTAGGAGAAACTGCCGATGGAATTTTCGGGTGTTGTGCCTCCTTGGATAATTTCTTGTCCTGTTAGAGGATCGATAACATCTTTGATACTCAAGGTATGTCTGATATAAATTTCCTGGGGAATAATTACTCTCACATCTTCCTTACCAGAAAGTTCCCGCAGCCAAGCCTCAAATGCTATCATTTCTTCTTGCATTTCCTGGTTTGGTCTGCGACCATTCTCTTCTATCTTTAGCAATTCTTCAACTTGGTACTTAAACAGTAGACCATTCCAGGATAAGGAATTATCTGGTAGGCGGCAAATATTGCTTCTATCTAAAAAGAATCCTTCTAAGCTAAAAGGCAGATTACGGTGGAGTTTGTAGGCTGCACCAAAAGCGATACTTTTGTGGTAAGCACCATCGGCTGATGCTTGGTAAAGAGA
>JAAHGR010000312.1 GCA_010672425.1 Symploca sp. SIO2E6 | reverse complement strand
CTAATCGATAAGGTAGCCAGAAGTGATAGATTAAGTTCTTCCTGTTTTTGTGGATCTATTTCAATTAGCTTAAGCTTAACTCGTTGTACCATTCCAATTCACCTATCTTCATCAACTAAAATTGTTCATGCACCTAGCTGATAAAATTTTCGGTTATATTATCGCCTTGATAAGCAACTCTGACAGTAAATCTTACTTCTGGTGGGAGACGGAATCCTTTGAGCTTAATCGAATTATCCGTACTTCTAGCCTGAGTTTCCATTTTAACACTACTCTCATCCAAAACTATCAATTGTAGTCCTGGTGGCAGAATTTTTCTGTTTCCCTGGGGACGAACTCGCAAGCGAATTTCTATTTTCTCATTTGTGCTTTGCCTTAGCTCCATAATCAGTAATAATTCCCTACCTGCTAGGTTTAGGGACTTGGCTCTACTAATGCTATTTTCAGGTTCAGTATAATCTCGACGACCATAAGCCAAAACTGATTCTAGAGATTGCCAATCTTTGCTAAAAAATCCCTCAAACCAAGTTCTTAATCGCTCCCACTCTATACCTCGTTCAACAACTGGTGAAGTTTTCTTAACTATTGCTGATAGTTCATTAATAAAATCTTCCAGCGTTTGCAATCTACTGATTTCTATAAATCCTGCAACTGCTTTTTTAACAAATCCCAGAAGCTGTACTTGTTCTAAGCGTTCACTGAATTGAACTGGTAGATAGCCAATTCGGTCTTCAGTCACTTCTATAGGTAAAGACAAGGCCGTTTCCCCAGGTAAAACAGGCCGACATTCTAATTTACCAATGCCAGGGAGAACCAAATCCGCTACATTCCATCGACTACGCACAACTGGATGCCAACTGTCACTTTGAGTCAAATCTGTTTTGATTTGTAACCATTGCAAATATCTGTGAACTGCATAGACAGCTAGTGTATTCAAGTAAACTTGTTTGCTTTTCTCCGGTGTGACTTGTTCTGTAGCAAATTCACGAGCAAAAAAATGTGCTTCGCGACCGAGAGTAACTTCTAAAAGCGGTATTTTTTGGCTATTCATGACTCTTTGCTCTTTGAGTATCCTAAACTTACTGCAATTTCTTGAAGAAGCGGTTTACACTTTCTTTCCCAATGGGATTTAAGGGTCTGGCGGTTAATCCCCAACTCTCGGCTGATATCAGAGAATCGCTCTGGTGGGTCTTGGAAAAGCAATCTTTGACCAAGAAACTGGCAGTTACAATCAGGACGATTGCGGGGGTAACAACTTTTTAATCTCTGCTGTGGATCTTCTGAAATATAAAGTTCTAATTTCAGAGCAATCTGCTGTATTTTATGATTACGGCGTTGTTCAATATAGCCGTCAATCCCACTAAGAACAGGAGGCTGCAAACCTGTTTCTGAGATTTGCTCACCCAGAGTTGTTGCATGTTCACCATTATTGTTGATCTTCTTATCTATACTGTATTGCTGGCAATCTCCTTGTTGATATAAGTCTTTAATTCGCCATCTGAGATAGCCGTTAATCCATTTCACTAAGCTTTCTTGAATAGACAAGTGCAGACGCGGCTCAAACTGGCAAATATTGCGGCTAACCCATTCCCAAGTTTTATCCAGAGCTTCGAGATAATCTAAGTGAGGGGACTTTAACAGTCCTGGTAGTTGCTGAAGTCTAATCAGCAGACGATTGATAGCTTGTCGTCGCTCCCAGCTCATTGAGTCTGGATGTTGACAAATCCTGGCCATAAGTCCTTGTAACTGTTCATCTGTCATGCTCATCAATTTTTTTTTATCAGCGGCGTTAGTTGCTCTGAAGTCCCTGCCATCTGCATAGCCCTACAGCCGAGTTTATAGGCAAAGTCATACGATTCTCCAGCACCCACTGCATCATAAAAACCGACGGCAAAGTTAATTGCTGCCTGATCTCCAATTTGTTGATTCATGCCGATTACATAGTCAATGTGTTGACTGATGGCATTAGCTTGCACCTCTGAATAGCAGGCGTTGAGAAGCACACATTCCACCTGAGCTGCGAATAACTCAAATAGACTAGCCAATGCTTGTACATTGACTAACTGGATTTTCCCTGTTTCATTTTCTAGTGCTAATCCCCCATTTTCTGCTCCATGTCCACAGAAATGGACAATTTGGGGTCGAAAATCCAGGATGGCTCGGTGAACGTCTCTAGGACGTACTGCCCATTGTTGTTTTAAGATAAATTGATCGCGTTTCCTGGAGCGCTGTAACCCCATATCAATTTCACGCACTTCCTCATCTAGACGCAGCTGTGCAGTACCTTTCGGATTCGCTGCTAAGATCAAGACGTTTTTTACAAAATTGTCACTGCTGCTCATTTGATAGCCCTGTATTGAACTAGCTTTATATTTACTAATCAGGGTCAAATCAAAAAATGATGCAAATCGACTGCGGCAGTTTCCTGTTAAGAGTTCCCAAACTGACGGCACACCACCCGCGACGAAGATCAGAAACAGGTCAAATCCTCTTCCCTTCTGTCTTGGAACCTTGTTTCTTGAAAGCGATCGCCTACAATAGACAATAAATCCCCAATTTGTAGGTCGGGGAAAGCACTAGGGTAACCCATAACGCAAGCTAACATACGCCCAGTTTCATCTATTTTGACTCAAGGTGGTGCGTTAGCGAAGCGTAACGCACCCTACAAAATCTGCATCTATCGTATGCGATAACTATCAATTCATACCTTACAGGCGCAGGCTTATTCCATTGTTAAATATCCTACCACCACATCCTGTGCGATCGCTATCGTTGTTGGTGGGATTACTGTTGGAATTTCATCCCGAATGCGATCGCGTTTACCGTAGGGGCGCACCGACGTGCGCCCTTAACTTAACCGGAATCCGATTGAACCCAACCGGTAGTTGCCACAAATAGGATGGGTAAAGTTTAGAAAGTCAAGGGATATTCCGGATGGATTTAAAATAAAACAAGCTCGTATTGTCAGAAGAGCATCTGGTTATTTTGCGATGCTCTCCATGCAATTAAATGTGAATATTCCTGAGGTTCAGTTTAAAATACTACTGGCGTGACACATCTAAAAATGTAGGTTGGGTAGAGCTTTAGAAAGTGACCCAACACAGCCCACTCCAGCGTTGGGTCTCGTTGCCTCGACCCAACCTACATCTAAGACTTTCACATTGACAAATTTATCAAAATATGGCTAAGTTACTCAATAACGCTCCCGGTATAACCCAAGATGAGCTTACCAGACGCCGGGGCGGGGAAAGGTTAAATTATCGTTGAAGAGAAAGATATTGAGCGAACCCGCCCCTACATGGTTGGATATGGGGATAGGAGACCCATTACATAATACTACTCGGTAATACCTCACTCTTTCTCCCCACAACTCCCACACTCCCCACACTCCCCACACTCTCTTAACCGAGTAGTATTGAATTACTTACTAGTCAGAGTCCAGCCACCATCCCAGTCATCTGGTGGGGGATTCTTGAGCCAATGCTGGCAACGTTCCAAGTGTAAATCTGCTGCCTTGTTACCTGCGTCAATTGCCATAACTTGGCCAAATTTACCCATCGCCAAGGGAAAGTTTCTGTTGAGATAGAGTTCCCTTCCCTCGTGGTAAAGGTCAATCACCTGCTGTTTTTCCTCTGCAATGGGTTCATCTTTAAATCCCACCAATTCATAGATCCTTACCGGTTCATTTTTGCCTTTGACCCGAATATAGTCGAGTTCACGCACCCGTATTTTCTCAACACAGGGTTGATAGGTATTTTCGCTAATGATGATGTCTGTACCGTATTGCTTACTAGCACCTTCTAAGCGAGAACCCAAGTTGACACCATCTCCAATTGCTGTAAACTCCATCCGTTTACTGGAGCCAATATTACCGCTGATGACGCTGTCGGAGTGAATGCCAATACCGATGCGGATTATTTCCTTATTCTGAGCACTACGCTTATCATTGAATTTTACCAACCGTTGGCGCATTTCTAAAGCGGTTTTAACTGCTCTCCAGGCATGATCTTCTAAAGGTAAAGGTGAGCCAAACACTGCCATGATCGCATCACCGATGTATTTGTCAAGAGTACCTTTATTCTGAAACACAGCATCCACCATCGACTCAAAATATTCATTGAGCATACTGACCACTTCTTCTGCCTCGAGTTTTTCGGTTAAACTGGTGTAACTGCGAATATCTGAGAACAAGACCGAAACTTCTTTGCGATCGCCTCCCATTTTGGCTTCACCGAGTTTGAGTAACTCTTCAGCCACTTCCTGGGTCATGTAGCGATACATCGTACTCTTCAGTCGCTTCTCATCGCTGATATCTTCCATGACGACTAGAGCACCACGAACTTTGCTTCGATCGCTAGCATCAGCCATCGTGTTAATCGACAAGTTAACGCTACGTGGTTGAGCTGCTCCCTGGCAGGACAAATTTTGATCTGGATAGTATTGCTGATAGGCTTTGGGGTTTTGTCCCTCTAAAGCTTCATTTAACCATTTGGCAAACTTGCCACTGCTTTGTTTGTCTTTGTCTTCGATCCGGACAATCTCAATAATCTTTTTACCCTCTAAGGATGTTGTTTCATCCAAACTCAGTAGTTCCTTGGCACTCTCATTTGCTGCGATGATATTACCTTCTTTATCGGTAGAAATCACCCCATCCGAGAGACTCCGCAGAATATCCCGTTGCATTTGCTCCTGTTGCTTAACGGTATCGAACAGCTTAGCATTTTGCAGAGCTACACCAGCTTGAATATTAAACACCTGCATGAACTCTTGGTCAGTGCGATTAAAACTTGCCTGCCAACATTCAGGTGCTCTAGGCCAGTTTTCTGGCTTGTATTCAGGAAATTCCCCTTGTTTCTTTTTATTAATTAATTGCGTGACGCCAATCAACTCACCATCAGAGTTAAATACCGGCATACACAATAAGCTACAGGTACGATAGCCAGACTTTTGATCTGTTTCTTGGGAGATTTCAGAATCTGGGTGATTGTACAAGTCAAACTCAATATTGACAGTTTCTCCTGTACGAGCCACTTGAGCTGCAAAGGAATTACTCTTGACTGGGAGGCGAATTTCTGTTAACTCACCGTTGATGGGAATTTTCGTCCACAAGTCATCCCGTTCCTGATCAATCAGCCACAGGGTGGAGCGATCGGCATTCATCAGTTTCTTCGCTTCGTCCATCACCTTTTTGAGGGTGTCTTCTAAATCTAAGCTGGCTTTGCTTAATGAATTAACACTCTCCATGAGCGCTGAAGCTGCCTGTTGTCTTTGGGTTGCCTTTTTCAAAGACCGAGATGATTCTAAGATCAGACGAATCGAAGGGGCAAATTCTTCAAAAACTTGCTCATCTGCCGTACTAAAGCCATTCAAGTCAATATTGTCTTTATAGGGAAGATCCAGACGATCTGGAAATTTTAATTTATTAATCAGCTGGATAACGGCAACTAAATTCCCTTGCTCGTTCAACAGTGGCAAAGCCAGCATTGTATAGGTGCGGAATCCCGTTTTCTCGTATTGTTCCTTGGCTGAACCCGAGCGCGGATCATCAAAAAAGTCGTAGGGAATATTGACATAGCGCTTGGTTGTAGCTACTTCAGCCGCAATACTGCTTCCCTCTACGGGAATGCGAATTTCATGGGAGCCACCACCCTTCTTCGGCACCATTGCCCAAAGTTCATTTTTGTCTTCATCCAACAAAAAAATAGTTGTGGTATAAGCCGCAAGGAGTTCCCCAGTCTTAGCTGTGATCGACCGTAGCATCTCGTCAAGGATGGCATCAAACCCCTGACTTTCGAGCATACTGTCGAGCATCGACAGGGTTTGATTGACTACCTTGAACCTCTCTTCTACCTCCTGGACAACTTGTTTAAAAGTGTCCTGAGTTAGAGGAGCTAAATAGGCAGAAAAAGTACCTTGGGTTGCGACTAAGGCGGATGATTGCTGTTGCTCTTGCCTAATCACGGGTTCAGGCTCTGGAGTAACATCAATAGTTTGGAAAGATGCGGCTGTCATATCTCTAAGTTGGGGGTCAGAAGACGTTTCTGGCACACGAATAATTGTATTCTATATACTTAATTCTAAGATTGACTGTGCCTGGTGAGCTCATTCTAGACTATTTTGCTCATTATTATCGAACAATTGTGTTGAGGATTAGGTGTTAGGTGTTAGGTGGTAGTTTTTTTGTCTCCCTTGTCCTAGTTCTGCCGCCAGTCAGCTGCTTTAGTTAGCAGGGATTCGGCAAAGGTCATTGCTTCTTGAGCTGAGTGTCCACCAGCTAGCTGAGCAATTTCTTCTTGGCGATGGGAGTAATCTTCTAATAGACTAACACGGACAACCGTGCGCAGGTCGTTAAGTTCGGTATTACTGAGTTGCTTTTGAGGTTCAGGCTTTAATGAGTTGTTGCTGGAGCCGGATAAAGTTTTTTTCCTTCTACGAGAGGTAGGTTGCTTGGTGGTCTCAGATGATGAACTTTGGGCAATTACTTGTTTATCGACTCGGAAGTGTCTATCTGCCATGACAGCAACTAAAGGCTGATGGGTAACACAGAGTACTTGATGTTTCTGGGAGAGTTGGTGAAGCTTTTGGGCAATGGCTTGTGCTACACGTCCCGATACTCCCACATCAATTTCATCAAAAACTAGGGTTTTACCAACGTCATTGGTATTAGAAAAACAAGCTTTCAGCGCCAGCAAAAAGCGGCTCATTTCCCCCCCGGAAGCCGTCTTAGATAGGGGTTGTAGTGCTTCTCCTGGGTTGGGAGAGAAATAAAAAGTAACTTGGTCTGCACCGTTAGCCGTAGGCTCAATCGGGTTAATCGCCACTTGGAAGCGCACTTTTTCCATGGCCAGAGGTTTTAGTTCTGCCACCAATTGACTTTCAAGTTTTGCGGCAGCGGCACGACGTAACTGGGTTAGTTTAGTGCATTCAGCAGTCAGGACTTCCTGAGACTGGGCATAAGTTGCTGCCAATTCTTCTAAAGATTGACCCTTACCACTCAGCTGTGCTAATTCTGAGAGTAGTTTCTCATAGTGAGCGATCGCTTCGGCTAGGGTTGGTCCATACTTGCGGCAAATTTGTTTGAGGACAACAATGCGCTCTTCTACCTCCTGTAAACGCTCTGGATCAGTATCTAATCTTTCCCCATAAGCATTAATTTGATGGGCTGCTTCTACTATCTGCGCCAGTGCCCCACTAACTAAATCTAATACTGGCTGTAACTCGACATCATAATCCACCATTTCCCTGAGAGTTGCTTCTGCTTCCCCTAATAAATCAGTACTAGCAACCCCATCTTGGTCATTGTGGTAGAGTGCCTGATAGACTTGATAACTCTGTTGTCGTAGTTCCACCACATGACTCAGACGTTGACTCTCAAGTTCTAGTTGTTCTAATTCAGAAGCATCCGTGAGGTTAGCATCTCCGAGTTCCTGAATTTGGTACTCCAGCCAGTCAAGCCGTTGCAACCGTTCCTGTTCCGATTGACGCCGCTTCTCCAAAGCTGTCGCTGCTTCCTGAGAGTCGAGGTAGGCAACTCCCACCCGGTCCCGCTGCTGACCGAGGGGTAAACCACCGTACAGATCCAGTAGTCCCCGTTGAAGTTCCGGGAACATCAGTTGCACAGTTTGACCCTGAGCCGTAATTTCCACCAAGCGCTCCCGCAATCCCTCCATGAGTTTGCGGTTCACCAAAACCCCATTCACCCGCGCTCGCGATCGCAAACTGCCTTGGGGCATAGCAATCTCGCGACTACACACTAAATCTGTCTCGTCTAATAAGTCAATTTCTTGTTCACTCAACCAAGCAATCAAAGCTGCATCTGCTCGGAAGGTGGCTTCTACCAGAGTCCGTTGTGTACCAGTACGAATCAGCCGATGACTGACCTTTCCTCCCAAAGCGATATCGATAGCATCCAAAATTATTGATTTACCAGCACCGGTTTCACCTGTCAAGACATTCAGACCAGAGTCAAATTCTAGTTCTAGTTTGTCAATTAAAGCAAAGTTCTGAATTCGCAGAGAAATTATCATGGCGAGATTGCAAATTTTTTTTTAAACAGAGAAGCTGATTAAACCTCACCTTAAATAATATATAGCAGTTCGTTTCACCAAAATAGACGCGGTGACACGGGGACGCACCGGACGCGGAGAGAGGGATTTTCATGTATGATAGTCAAAAGAACTTTTTCATGTTAGACCCTTCTACCTCCTGCCTCCTGCCTCCTGCCTCCTGCCTCCTGCCTTCTTCCACTAACTCCAATCCTCTTGGTTTGGTGAATCGCTCCCACGTTGATAAGCTTTACCCTCAGTATGAAGCTGACGAGTTATCTCAAAAAGTTCTTCTTCAGTTAACCGCCACTGTTGAAGAACCAAATCCAGGTTGCGTTGAATCTCTCTAGCACCCGGAAAACCAGCATAACGAATCCGCAATCTAGCTAATTCAGCTCGATTATAATTACTAGGTGTCTCCCTTAAGAGACGCTCAACAATTTCGCGATCGCGTTTTTCCTGCGGATGTTGTTGGTCTTTTGTCATTTTGTTGTTTGTTGTTTGTTGTTTGTTATTTGTTATTTGTTATTAGTTATTTGTTATTTGTTATTTGTTATTAGTTGTTTGTTATTTGTTATTTGTTGTTTGTTATTTGTTGTTTATTATTACTCATTACTCATTACTCATTACTCATTACTCATTACTCATTACTCATTACTCATTACTCATTACTCATTACTCATTACTCATTACTCATTACTCATTACTCATTACTCATTACTCATTACTCA
>JAAHGR010000311.1 GCA_010672425.1 Symploca sp. SIO2E6 | reverse complement strand
CAAGGAGGACAAGGAGGGAAAGTAGACATATGTTGATGTTTCACGAAAAACTGGGATGAATGTTGCATCTGGGATTTTTAAGAACCGAACAATAATTTATACGGTTTTCCTCATGAGTCTTCTTGTCCACCTTGTCCACCTTGTCTTGTCCCCACCCGAAAGTAAAAAACTTTCCCCCTTGTCAGGGATCCAAAGGGGGATTTAGGGGGATCTAAAGCAATTAAGCGATATAACTAGCAACTTGGGTTAATACAGAGGCAGGTGGCTATTTTCCCTATCCCAGGGAAGGAATGGCTTTCTAACGCTTTTCGGGATTTGTGCTCCAAGCGACGCAATCTGCTTGAGTCTTAGGGTGCTGCGGTAGCCAGGGAGGTTAAGACAAGTTCAAAAATTGTAATCATTTATTTCATGGAGTCCTCAAAGAATGAAGAAGCTGCTTTGATTCAGTATTTATACCAAATCCGGGTTAACCACCGGGTTTTTGAGCAACTGCGAATTAAAACTTATTCAGCAAGCCCTAGGTAGCTTAGATATTTTTTTACGTATAAATACTGATGTTTTTCAATTTCTGTGTTTGTTAAGCTACGTAATAATCGTAATTATTACGTATTACATTGTGAACTGCGGAATGTCGGATAAATTCTGACTATCATCCGTTAAAACTAGTGGCTATCTTTGGCTTACGGTTTTTTCTGTATACTGTTTAAATAAGTGCTATCCACTACCTGTAATGGCATCTACCCGAAATGATCCACAAGATAAATATG
Organism: Symploca sp. SIO2E6; assembly: GCA_010672425.1. Taxonomy (GTDB): domain Bacteria; phylum Cyanobacteriota; class Cyanobacteriia; order Cyanobacteriales; family Coleofasciculaceae; genus Caldora. The sequence goes on along the minus strand of JAAHGR010000311.1, from coordinate 8,034 downwards.
CAGATAAATTTCTCGAAGCTGCAAATGACTGGGATTTAGAAAGGCTGTATAAAGATTTAGAAGAAGCTAAGCAAGATTTTGATCCTGGGACATATAGAAAGAGACTTACAGAACCTGAAAAAGCTTTTCTGCGGGGATTCCTGTGCGGTTACAGTCTTAGGGAAATAGCTGATGAGTGTGATAAAACATATGGTTCACTAAGAAATCAACTAACTAATGGATTGTATCGTTACGTCGCCAAACTTACAGGTTGGGAAGATAATGACAAGAAGCTAAACTATTTGAGAATTCCTCAATTGCTGGAAAAAGCAGGATACAAAGGAAAACCTGTTCCCCAGCCTTCCGACTATTATGTGGAGCGTCCCCCTATTGAAGAACAGTGTTATGAGGAGATTGAGGAGCCTGGGGCACTGCTTCGGATCAAAGCCCCTCAAGGGATGGGTAAAACCTTACTGATCACTAGAATTCTTAAAAAGTCAGAACAGCAGGGTTATCGACAAGTCTATTTAAATCTTCTGGATGCAAATGAGGCAGATCTCAAAGATCTCGATTCGTTCTTACGTTGGTTCTGTGATGGGGTACGTCGGGGATTAATACCATCTACTCAACTACCTGAGAATTGGCAGCATAACAGGGTTAACAATAAAAAGTGCAAAGACTATTTTGAAGACTATTTGTTAAGCCAAATAGAGCATCCGGTAGTTTTGGGCATGGATGTAGTAGATCGAATCTTTAGATATTCCTCCATCGCAGAAGAATTTTTGAGTATGTTGAGAAGCTGGCATGAGGAAGCCAAGGTTTACGAGCTTTGGCAAAAACTCAGATTAGTGATGGCATATTCGACGGAAGTGTATATCCCAATTGCAGCCCATAAGTCACCTTTCAATGTAGGGTTGTCAGTGGAGTTGCAGGAGTTTAGCGAGAAGCAGGTACATGATTTAGTTAAAGTTCATGGACTAGATTGGGACTCTGCTGAAGTAAAGAAACTAATGAAATTGGTAGGAGGGCATCCCTATTTAGTTGGACTTGCTCTCAAGAAAATTCCTCTCCAAGGCATCAGGATTGAGGAACTTTTAGGTGTGGCTACTACGCCAGCAGGGATTTATCACAATCATTTGCAAAGACTCTTGGAGAATTTAGAAAAGCATCCCAAGCTAGTAGCAGCGATGCAAAAAATAGTGAAAGCAACTGAGGGAGTACAAATAGAGCCAGATTTTGCATTTCAGTTGTACAGTATGGGGCTAGTGAAACTAAATAATGAAGGTTTGACACCACGCTGCAAGTTGTATCAGGAATATTTCGGTATTCGTCTCTAGTAGAAGTGATGAAAGGAAAAACCCAATCGCGTTACAAATATCAATGTGGAGGGACTTTACCAGCTAATGCTCCCACTTATGTAGAGCGTGAAGCTGATCAACAACTCTTAGAAATGCTAGAAAATGGTGAATTTTGTTATGTGTTGAACTCCAGACAAATGGGCAAGTCCAGTTTACGAGTGCGTACCATGAATAAACTGCAAAAAGAAGGATTTGCCTGTGCCTACATCGACTTGAGTCCCTTGGGTAAAAATGCAACCGCTGATGAGTGGTATTTGGGAATATTCGATGAATTAGTAAGAAAATTTAATCTATCGCCAAAAATTCAATCAGAACTTTGGTGGCATCAAAATGGTAAACTATCTTTACCACATCGATTGTCTCGTTTTATTGAGGAAATTTTGCTAGTAGAGATTACTAGCAAAACAATTGTCATATTTTTAGATGAAATTGATAGTGTTTTGGAGCTAAGCTTCAATATCGCTGATTTTTTTACTCTTGTTAGATACTGTTATAACAAGCGTGCTGACAATTCAGATTTTTATCGTCTTACTTTTGCACTTTTCGGCGTTGCTAATCCTTCAGATTTGATTCGAGACAAAAAAAGTACGCCCTTCAATATTGGCCAAGCGATTGAATTAACTGGATTTAAGATCAACAACAACACTGAGCCATTAGAGAAAGGTTTAAAAGACAAAACTAGCAACCCACATAAAGTCCTAAGAGAAATCTTATATTGGACAGGCGGTCAACCTTTTCTCACTCAACTAATTTGCGACCTAGTTGTCAAGTCTTCATTTACTATTCCAGAAGGCAAAGAAGTAGAGACAATACAGCAGTTAGTGAATAAACAAGTGATAGAGTCTGGCAAATTACAGGATGAACAAGTGCATTTTAAGTATATACGGGAACGTATTTTTAATAATAAGCAAAATGCTAGTAAGCTGCTGTGGCTGTATACAAAGATTTTAAGAGAACAGAAAGTTGAAGCTGATGATAGTGATGAACAAACCGAACTGCGGTTATCTGGTTTGGTTGTTAAGGAAGCAAATATATTGAAGGTTTATAACCCAATATACAAGAATTTTTTTAACCAGGATTGGGTGGAAAATGAACTAGAAAAACTGCGTCCTCATGCTTATGGAAAGAAAATTAAAGCTTGGTTGGATTCAGATAAACAAGATCAGTCTCAGCTTTTATATGGTGATGAATTAAGAAGGCTTGAAAGATGGAGGGAGGAACAAAGACTAGGCGATCATGATCTCAAATTCCTCGGAGATAGTGACAAATTTGATAACAGAGCACAAGGTTTTTTTGCCCGTACAATTAACTACGAAACGGCAATTAGAAGAATGCTTTCTTGGACAAATGGAAGGGAAAACTTAAACGAAAGTATTTTTAAAATTGCATCTAATGTTTTTCAGTCTCCGAAAGAAAGAGGTGATGCGGAGTGGATTGATAACTTAGTAAGATGGCACTTGATTAAAGACTGGAAAACTCATGAGCAAGCGAAGCCTTTAAGGAAGATTCGTAATTATCTTCTCAAAAATCAAAACTGCGATCCTTTCTGGCTACTATTTAGCTATCGGCAAATTCTCCAAGGTATATCATTCAACTCAAGTTTTGCCGAACATCAAGAGTTACTGAAATCAGGTTTAGTAGTTAATAAAGATGGAGAGTTAACAGTACATAATCCTATTTACGAGGCTATTTTTGATTTAAGCTGGGTTGCCAAGGAGTTAATTGATTTGCAACCTTATGTTAAGGAACATTCTTTGCAATCTTATGCCGAAGGACTGGCTGCCTGGTTAAATTCTGGTTGCCGGGACGAATCAACATTGTTACGAGGACAAGTTTTGCAGGATTCCCTTGCTTCAATCAAGGGTCAAAGCTTGAGGGAGGAGGAGGAGAAGTTTTTAATAACTAGTCAAGTAGTCAATCTACGGGTCATCTAAATGATTTTGGAACAGCAGGAAGAGAAAACAATTGAAATACTAGGAAAATTTGTCCTAGAATTAAAAAAACGGGAAAAAGCTAGTACTCCACAACTTGTTGTCGAACAGGTGCTATATTGGACTGACTGTCACCCCGCCCTTGTCTCAAAAATTTGCCAACTGATTCTCCAATCTGAATCTACAATTCATACCAATAAAGAAAAGGAGTACGTTGAACAGTTAGTCCAACAAGACTTGATCAAAAGTTGGCATACTCAGACAGAGACAGAGCCTATTCCCAAGATTCACGCTCAGCTGATCAATAATCAAAATTGTGATCCTTTTTGGCTGCTGTTGAGCTATAAACAAATTCTGCAAGCAGATAGCTTAGCATCTAATGGTAGTACTGAACAGCAGGAACTATTAAGGTTGGGTTTAGTCATTAAGCGACAGGAGAGGCTTAGAGTTTATAATCGTATTTACCAGGAGGTTTTTAATTCTACGTGGTTGAATAGGACATTAGAGATTTTGCGACCTTATGCCAGAGAAATCAGCACCTGGTTAGCTAGTGATGGTCAAGATGCATCTCAACTGTTGCAAGGAGAAGCATTGGCTGAGGCTCTGAATTGGACAAAAGGCAAGGGTAAGCTGAATCCTCAGGAGGATAAATTCTTAATTGCTAGCCAAGTTTTCAACTTGCGAGGAACTTAACATGTTTGGGGAGCAGTGGGAAAAAGAGGTTATGTTCATCCTCGAAGACTTCGTGGATGAAGTCAGAAGGTTGAAGAAAGCTAGCAATCCCCACATTCTAGTCCAACAGATACTGTTATGGACTAGGGGTCAACCAACTCTTACCCGTCAGCTTTGCCAACTGATTCTCAACGATAAGTCCTCGATTAACAGCGAAGAGGAGAAATGGCGGGTTGAGCAATTGGTACAAACCCACATCATTGCCAATTGGGAAACTAAGAAAGCAGCGGCTCCTTTAAGGGAGATTCACAGAGATATCCTGGAAAATCAGAATTGTAACCCTTTCCGACTACTGGAGATTTATCAGCAGATTTTACAGCAGCCAGCCCTGTTAGCTGATCATAGTTCAGAACAACGGGAATTGTTGCAGTCAGGGTTATTGGTTGAGCAAGATGGAATATTAAGAGTTCATAACCCTATTTATCAGTCGGTCTTTAGCCAGAGTTGGGTGAGGCAAATTTTAGCCACAGAGCCAAAAGCAGAAGTTTCTACCAAAACTGTAGCAGTAGAGACAGAAACGAAAATTACTGTAGGCACTTTGATTGCTAACCGCTACCACATTGAAAAGATTCTCGAGCGAGGGGCGTTTGGACAGACTTACTTAGCCTCTGATACTCAAAGATTTGGTGATCCTTGTGTTGTCAAAGAATTTCTGTACCACAGTAGCGACGAATTTACCATACAAAAGTCCCATGAGTTATTTGATCGAGAAGCTAAAGTTTTGTACAAACTTGCTCATCCTCAGATTCCCCAATTCCTAGCTTTTCCAGAAGAGAAGGGCAAATTATTCATTGTCCAGGAGTATATTAAAGGCAAAACCTACGCAACTCTGTTAAAAGAACGACAAGAGCAAGGCAAGTCATTTTCTGAGGCGGAAGTAAAGCAGTGGCTGGAAAAACTGCTGCCAGTTTTGGACTATATCCATAATCAGGGGATTATTCATCGGGATGTTTCTCCTGATAACATCATGCAACCTGACGAGCCAGACCAACCTCCTGTATTGATTGATTTTGGTTCAGTTAACAGTATGGCTCTTCCTGGGAGTACTGATGAAGATTGGTCAAGGAAAAAACCCGGTTACTCACCCCAAGAACAAATACAGTTGGGTGAATACTACCCCAGCACCGATCTCTACTCACTGGCTGTCACTGCAATCGTACTCCTGACTGGTAAAAGTCCCAACTCTTTGCGAGATGAGGATTCCCTACAGTGGCAATGGCGCTTTTATGTGACTGTGACTGATTGGTTTGGCCAGATCCTTGATAAAATGTTAGCCGAGAAGCCAGAAGAGCGCTACCAATCAGCCGCCGCACTCCTCAATGCTTTGCGATCGCTTCCTGGAATTACTCAACAGCTAACTTGGAAACGTGTCACTCATTTCCGCTGTCCTGGAGAAGGAGTCTCTTGCCTCGCCTTTAGTCGAGATGGTCAAACTCTGGCTAGTCTGGGTTCTGACCGGATTAGGAACGATAAAGTTACTCTAGTTAAGATCTGGAATCTGAGTACGGGAAAACAGCTGTCTCCTCCCTATCCCCTTGACAGTTCTTATCATGCTGTTGCCTTCGGCTTAGATGGTCAACTCCTTGCCAGTGGTAGTAAAAGGGGGGAAATCCAAATTTGGACTCTACCGAAGAAAACACAACCTTGCCGCCTCATGGGTCATTCGGATGGGATTAGTTGTGTCGCTTTTAGTCCCGATCGCCAAATTTTTGTTACCGTTGGTCAAGATGGGACAATCAAGTTGTGGGAGTTAAAGACTGGGAAGTTACTGGATGTTTATCCTCCCCATTCCAAGGTGGGAGCCATTCGTTCTGTAGCTATTAGCTCAAATCGTCGAACTCTGGTGATGGTAACTCTAGAGAACAAAATTATGATTAGGGATCTGCTTACAGGAAAACAGTTGCCACTTGAAGTTTCTCCTAAGCAAAACCAGAGCCAAGGTAATTGGCTAGGGCGATTATTGACTCGAGAGTATAATCCACAAGTTAATGCGATCGCGATTAGTGCCGATGGTAAGTTCCTAGCTAGTGGCGGTGAAGACCAGAAAGTCAGGCTGTGGAAGCTCAGTAATCGAAAACTGCTAGATACCCTTTCTGGTCATGTTAGCGAGGTTACTGCTATCGCTTTCAGTTGGGATAACCAGAGCCTCGCTAGTTGTAGTCAGGATGGGGAAGTTCGGATTTGGCGTCTGACTTCCTAATGCTACTGTAGGGTATCACTCGGCGCAATTCTTCTACTGTAGTTTTCCCTTGGATAATTTTGTCGATTGCTGCTAACCGAAAGGAGTCGAATTCGATTTCCTGAAGATAAGCTTGCATCTTAGTCATCTGGTTATCACGAATCAATTGCTTTACCATTTTTGGCTCGGCATTAAGCAATTCTATCAGTGCTTCCCGGCCAAAATAGCCAGTATTCAGGCATTGGGAGCAACCTCTACCCTTTTGCCATTTTTCCGATTGAGCTTCCTCCCGCTTCAAGCCTAGATAATGCAAATCTTTCTCCTCTGGTTCATAGGATTCTTTGCAGTGAGGACAAATCTTACGAACTAACCGCTGGCTAACAATTCCGAGAAGAGCATCGCTAATCAAACTAGAATCGAGACCGAGACTTTGGAGTCGAGGGATGGCAGATACAGCATCATTGGTGTGCAAAGTAGTAAATACGAGATGTCCTGTCAGTGCTGCATCAACTGCGGTTTCCGCTGTTTCCTGATCCCGGATTTCTCCCACCATAATAATATCTGGGTCTTGGCGCAAAATCGCCCGCAACCCAGCGGCAAAGGTCATACCAGCAGCCTTATTCACTTGACCTTGGGAAATCCCAGGCAATGTATACTCTACGGGATCTTCAATGGTTATCGCCTTTTTTGATTCATCGGCAACTCTCTGCAAACTAGTGTAGAGGGTGCTGGTTTTGCCAGAACCCGTAGGTCCAGTAATGATAATTAATCCCCAAGGTTGAGCAAGCCAGCCGTTGTAGATTTTCCTGGCTGGTTCGGTAAATCCCAAGTGCTCGATCGTGCTGAAGGGATTTTTCTGGGGAAGTAAGCGAATTACTGCGGTTTCTCGATTCTCAAAAGTATTTTCTCCATGCACGATTGAAGTTTCTCGATTGACGACAGGATAGGTATTAACTCGGATATCTAACCCGATATCTCTATCTTCGGTAGTTTCATATTGCAGCTTGAGTCGCCCATCCTGGGGAAGACGTCTTTCAGCAATATTCATGTTGGCCTTGGCTTTGAGAGCACCAATTATTTTAGAGTCAAGACCCTCATCTGGTTTGATAATATCTTGTAAGATACCATCAATACGATAGCGGACTCTTAAACCCCCCTCGGTGGGTTCCAGATGAACATCACTAGCACGCCTATGTATGGCAGCAGCCAGGAGGAGTGTAAGTCGCTCAGATTGGTCTTTTTTTGCCAAAAGATGTATCTTGACGAAGTTACGGATATCCTCTTGGGCTTCTTTGCCCTCGAATAGTCGAATGTTTTTGAAGGGATTAACCAGATCAATATCAATCTGTAGCTTGAATAAGCAGTCACGGTAGCTTTTTTCGGTAATGGGAATTATTTGGGGCGGGTTATCAAAAGATTTCCCTACATGCTTCTTAGTATACTGATGTAGTTGAGAGATTTGTTTTGGAGATAAAGCTTTGGGGCTTCCCAAGTAGTAACGAGCCTGCCAATGTAACAGTGGTATGACAGGAGGAAAATCATAGTTCTTGGGAAAACTCTTCCGGAACCGTTTGTTGACTCCTGTATCAAACAGGGACATATTGACGTTGCCTTGCTCGTCAACCAAGAGTTGCAAAGCCTCTTCGCAAGTAATTTCATTCCTGATAAGTTGTTGCCAGACGGATTCTTTCATTTCCCAACCCCAGACAATTGAACTGAGTAAGCCTAAAAGTAGCCTATCTCAGGGAATAAGGAGAAATCGACTAGCAGATGTTAGGGATTTGTTAGGGTCTGTTGAAGTTTGTCTTTAGATGTAGGTTGGGTCTTGCTACTGGCATCCTGCCGGTTCCACATT
>JAAHGR010000310.1 GCA_010672425.1 Symploca sp. SIO2E6 | reverse complement strand
TCCATGGCACAGTTTTGCCCTACCTGACAGCCATGACCAATTTGTACGAGATTATCTATTTTAGTGTTGTACCCAATCCTCGTTTCCCCAACTGCTGGGCGATCAATAGTTGTATTACAGCCAACTTCTACTTGATCTTCTAATACAGTGTAGCCAGATTGTTCCATTTTGAACCAGCCTTGAGGGGTTGGCACAAAGCCAAAACCTTCAGCACCGATAACAGCACCGCTATGAATTACACAATCACAGCCAATCTGGGTACGTTCGTGGATCGTACAGTTGGCATGTAAAATAGTGCGATCGCCAATTTGTACCCCTGGGTAAATGACGACGTTGGGATGAAGACAAACTCCATTGCCAAGTTTCACCCCTGCTTGAATCACTACATGGGGACCAACGTAAACATCCTTACCAATTTCAACAGAGGGATGGATGACAGCGCTAGGATGAATTTCGGAAACTGGATGGAAAGGCTGGTAGAAAAGTGCGATCGCTTGGGCAAACAACAATCGCGGGTCTGCTGCTGCCATCCAAACAATTCCTCGTTCAGTGGCTTGTTCTTGTAGGGTTTCATTATGAGGTAAAATCAGGGCACTAGCACCGGTTTTGCCCACATAAGCAGCAAATTTATCCCCTTCTATATAGCTCAGGGTTCCAGCAGTTGCGTTGTGAACCTGAGCCACTCCGGTAATTTCTGGATCGAGTGGTGTTTGGGAGGACAGGCTATGAGACTCACCAGTACAGTTGAGTTTGGCTAAGATTTCACTAAACTTCATGGTATTTGTTATTGGTTGTTGGTTATTGGTTGTTGGTTATTGGTTGTTGGTTAAAAGAAAATGCCCCTAACACCTACTTTCCCATGGCCTGACCTGCTAACCAAGCAGTTGTCCAAGCACTTTGAAAATTAAATCCACCAGTAATTCCATCAATATCCAGGATTTCTCCGGCAAAGTAAAGACCAGGACAACGACGGCTTGCCATAGCCTTAAAATCTATCTCCTTGAGATTGACACCACCACAGGTAACGAATTCTTCCTTAAATACTCCTTTATCCTTAATCAGGTAACGTCCTTGAGTAAGTTCTTGAACCAGCTGGTTAAGGGTTTTTTTTGATAACTCCCCCCAGCGATGCTGTGCCCCAATCCCGACATTAGCAGTTAGACTGCGCCAGAGGCGCTTGGGGACAGGGATAGGACAACTGTTAGTAATGAGGCGTCGCGCTAACTGGGATTTGACTACTAATAGTAGTTGGTGCAGGCTTTCTGGGTTGTATTGGGGAAGCCAATTGATCAGTAAGGGGGTTTGATACCGTTGTTCTTGCAGAAATCTGGCACCCCAGGCAGAAAGCTTCAATACCGCAGGACCACTTATACCCCAATGGGTAATTAGTAATGGTCCTGTTTGCTCCCTCAAAGTTTTGCCAGCATCTGGTAATCGCAAGCAAACATGATTGATACTGATTCCAGCTAAATCCTGTAAACGAGGATCCGGGATATTAAAGGTAAATAGGGAAGGAACAGGGGATTCGAGGTGATGACCTAGATCTTGTGCCCAACGGTAGCCTTGGGGGTTACTGCCGGTAGCAATAAGTAAGCGATCGCACTCTATAATCTCACCATTCTTTAAGCCAATCTCAAACTTTCCCTGAATTTTCCCTCTTTTGTCAGGAGGTAATTCTGGGGTATAAAGAACTGACTTTACTGGAGTACTAGTACGAAGTTGCACCCCTGCTTCTTTCGCTGCCTGTAATAAACAATCGACAATCGTTTGTGAACTATCAGTAACCGGAAACATTCGGCCATCTGCCTCAGTTTTTAGTGGGACACCTCGGGACTCAAACCAAGCCACAGTATTCCTTGGTTGAAAGCGGCTAAAGGCTCCTCGCAGTGCTTTGCTACCCCTAGGGTAAGCTTGTACTAATAAGTCAGGGTCAAAGCACTCATGAGTTACATTACAGCGCCCACCACCAGAAATGCGAACCTTGGCTAATGGCTGACGCCCTGCTTCTAGTAGAGTAACTTGGGTATGGGGATGGGCACTTGCACAGGCAATTGCCCCAAAAAAACCGGCAGCACCGCCACCGATTACCACAATTTGTAGATGGTGCAAAGTTAGGTGTTAGGTGTTAGGTGTTAGGTGGTAGGTGGTAGGGATTTCCCACTTAAGGATTGATCTTAGTCTTCTAGTTCAAAGTCTTGCTTGCTCACACCACATACAGGACAACACCAGTCATCAGGTATCTTTTCAAAGGGTGTCCCAGGCTCAATCCCGCTATCGGGATCACCTACCTCTGGATCATATACGTAGCCGCAAACACTACATACATACTTCTGCATTTTGGCTCTCCTCTTAACTATTGCACCTAATATTATCCTCTAAACTGTCCTACTCCTTAGGTTACTACTAGCGTAAGCAGACTAATTCCACATTCTACATTCCCTAGGTTATCGTTTTTATAAAAAAGAAGATGGTAAAATCCAAAATGCCTACTTACGAGAAATTTTAATGGCAATCATCTTCTGGGGATTAAGACTATCCTGGGTCACGGGAGATTGTTGGTATTCCAGTCGAGAAAATCTCAAGTTATTGAAAGACTAAAAAGTGGGTTGCCTTATGATAATTGCCAAAAATAGGCAAGTTTCTATCGTTCATCTAGGGCAATGAGGACAGCGCCATGTCAATAAGAGTTAAGATTAACTGTCTGATAACAATATACACACTTGGGTAGTTTTGTCAATGCGTAACGCCTACCTTTTTGTGCAAAACAAAAAATACATGTTTTTTTTTAAAAATAAAGAAATAATTAAAAACTACATGAATTAGATTTTGGCCTAATATACTTACGGTGAGTATCTTTTTAAATTATGTTGCATTTTTTTAGTCTGATTACTGATTCTAAATCTACTCAATCAATCAGAATCATACTTGAAAAAACTAAAATTTTCTCAAGCAATCATTAGGAGTTCTTCATGAATACCACTGTATTACAACAGCAAGAATATGATGTTGTCATCATGGGTGCAGGATTTGCCGGTTTATGCCAAGCCCGACACCTGATGCTCAATATACCGAATATCAAAGTAGCTTTAATCGATCCTCGTCCAGAAGAACGGTCAAATAAAGATCTCAAAATTGGCGAGTCAACAGTAGAAATTACATCACTATTAATCTGTAAAGAACTCGGCTTAAATGATTACATGATTGAGAATCATCCTCCGAAAGCCGGACTCAACTTCCACTGGCCAAAACAACCGGTAAATACCAAAACCATTGATGATTATTATCATATTTGGATTAATCGTCAGACCCCTATTCCCTCATTCCAAATGAATCGGCAAAAATTTGAGCGAGATGTGCTCAAAATGAATAAAAACATGGGGGCAACCTTTTACCATGGTCGAGTGCTTGATGTCGATTTAACTCCTGGTGATGCTTTACATTTAGTTAAGGTCAAACTAGAGGATCAATATATTGAACTGAAAGCAAAACACGTCGTAGATGCAGCCGGTCGCAAGTTTATAATTGGTCACAAAACAGATAATATTCTGTCTGATTCAGAAAGCTTAATGGGGGTAAATACAGGTTCAGCTTGGGTTCGAGTTAAAAATGTTGATCGCACGATTTTTCATGATGGTTATGACCCCTATGGAACCTCTGTTAGCCATTATTATGCCACCAATCATTTCTTTGGCAAAGGTCATTGGTTATGGATGATTCCGATTGATTCAGATACCCAAGAGATTTCCATTGGAATTATTCATCATCATGATGTGATTGCCGCCAAAGAAATAAATACAAAAGAGAAATTTGAAGCATTTATAAAAGCAAATCATCGGCTGCTTTATGACCTGATTCAAAGTGGAGAAAATATTGACTTTCACTATTTACCAAAGGTAGCTCATACCAGTAAAATGTTGTTCTCTCCAGATAACTGGTACGTCATGGGAGATGCGGCTGGCATTTTTGATGCTTTTTATTCTCTCGGCACAACCATGATTTCGATCGCGATTGAAAGCACAACTGAAATTATCCGGGCGAAACTGGCAGGAGAAGCGGATGTTGAGAAAAAACGAGCCGCCTATAACGACTTTAATCTTACTTATATGAATTCAATCAATACTTTTGTCACTCACCATAGCAAACATTTAGGTCACGCCAGTATTATGAGCTGGCGGATTTATTTCGAGTATATGTGGTGGTTTGGAATTCTAGTGCCAATGTATGTCGGCAAATGGCATTTAGATCTTGATTTCCTGCAAAAGTTTAAGGGACCATTTAAAGGATTTTTGCGGGGACTGATTCCAGAAGTTTACAAGCAATTTAACACCTTAGTTGACAGGGGGGCTAATATTGGATTCATGGATCCTATGCGTGCTGATCAACTGATTGGAAACTATTACACCTTCAAACACTTCGATGATTTCCTAGAAAATTCCAAGTTAGAGCCTCAACGTTGCAACGTTTTCGGCAGTATGAAACATACACTTTTCTACATTAGCGTTTGGTACGTCATGTTCCAGTGGAAAGCTTTTGGTCTAGCAGGTTTACTGAAACCACGTAATCTCTACTACTTTTGCCAATTGTTGCTATTAGTAGTTACAACCGCTTTGGGAGAAATGATTTATAAGTTCAAAACTTGGGGTGTGCCAGAAAATACTCAAATTGAAGAAATGCGAGAAGAATTCAAGAGTTACCAATATCAAGCTGAACTTCAATCCTGGATGGAGACTGCATCTGCATTAGATGGCCAATAAGGATTAATCCCGTCTTGCGAGTTGGGTGGGTTAGTCGGCATACACCGATTCAGAAACCGGGTTTCTTTGGGTAAAATGCTGATATGAGAGTTGTTCTCCCCACGAGAAACCCCGTTTCTCCGAACACTGAATCGGTTCTCTAGCAGAACTCAACAAAATCCAACTCTACATTTCCCAGGTTATCGTTAGGGTAGGTTTTGTATTGGTTGCGATCACCTCCGGCATCAGCGGAGCTGATCGCAATTACTTTTTGCTATCATTCTTAAATGCTATAGTAGTAGATTGCGACTGTTTGTAAGAACAGTTTCATACTTTGGAAAGGAAATGACGGCTCATGACTCAACGCACTTTACACGGCACTAATCGCAAGCAAAAAAGAAAATCTGGTTTTCGCGCCCGGATGCGCACCAAAAATGGGAGGCTGGTAATTAAAGCCCGCAGGAGCAAAGGACGCCATCGTCTCTCTGTCTAGGGAGATGGGGGGATGGGGAGGACAAGGAGGACAAGGGAGACAAGGGAGGTATTTCTTAATTCTCAATTCTCAATTCTCAATTCTTCATTCATTCCGTGGGATTACCTCAAGCTCATCGACTCAAACACTGGCGAGATTTTAGGACGGTTTATCAAAAAGGGATACGCCGCTCAAGACGCCATTTGACTTTGCGGGGGTTGCGTAAGTACACCAAAGTGGTGGAGAAAGCGACTCAAAGAAGGTCGATAAAGATCAATGAGGAGCCGCCGCCAACTCGTATAGGTATCTCTATCAGCCAAAAAGTCAGCAAAAAAGCAGTGGTTCGCAATCGCATTAAGCGTCAGCTGCGAGCAGCTCTACGCCAGTTGTTACCTCAAATATTACCAGGTTGGCAACTGGTAGTAGTAGTGCGACCCGGAGCGCAAGAGTGCGATTATGCGCAATTTTTGCGAGAATTAAAGCAGTTGTTGGTAGAGGCAAAGGTGCTTAATGGCCATTAAAGAGACAGTATTCTACGAAGGTGGTCCCCATGTAGGGGATCTGGTTATTAATATTTTGCTAGGATTCACGGTAATTTTCTTACCCTTAACAATCGCGGCAATCGTAAGAGCCTTATGGTTGCGCTATCGCATAACAGACCGCCGGATCTCAATCACTGGGGGATGGCAAGGTCGCGATCGCACAGATATTATTTACGCAGAGGTGAGTAAAATCATCACAATTCCTCGTGGTATCGGTGTTTGGGGAGATATAGCCGTTACTCTTAAAGATGGTAGCCGTATCGAAATGCGAGCAGTTCCCCGTTTTCGCGAAATCTTTGACTATATTGCCGAAAAAACAGCCAAGAAAACTGGCAAACCCATTGACTCTCTCAAGGCTTCTTAGGGTGTTAGGGATTTCCTTGATTAGATAGATTAGATTCAGAAAACTTTACAGCGCTTAGGTTGACTTCATCGGAATGGATTTTGGTATCGGGTTTCTTTCTAACAACGTCATGCTTCCAATCCTGGATTTCTTTTACGGGATTGTACCGAGTTACGGTCTGGCAATTGTGTTGCTGACCCTGGTAATTCGTTTTGCTCTGTTTCCTCTAAACGCTGGCTCAATTCGTAATATGAGGCAGATGAAAATTACTCAACCGCTGATGAAAAAGCGGCAAGAGGAAATTCAGAAGCTTTATAAAGATGATCCTACTAAACAGCAGGAGGAAATGGGGAAAATTTTCAAAGAGTACGGCAACCCCTTAGCAGGGTGTTTACCATTGCTTTTCCAAATGCCGATTCTCTTTGCTCTATTCGCTACTTTACGGGGCTCGCCCTTCGCTGACATCAACTACTCCCTCAACCTCCAAATCTTGCCTGGTGAGCAAATAGAGTATATCCAACCCCAAGCTTTTGCCACCAAACCCCAGAATCTGTATATAGCAGATGGAGTTCACGCCCAAGTTGCAGCTTTACTTCCTGCAGGCAAAAGGTTGGTAGTTGGGGAAAAAACCAAAGTGGATTTTCAAACTATTGAAGGTAAACCCCTAAAAGCCTTACTAGCTGATTATCCAGAGACCGCAATTATTCCTAAGTGGGAGGTAACCAAGGGTCAAGAGCGGGTGCTAATTAAGGATGATGGTACGATTGAAGCCTTGGAGCCAGGAGAAGTTACCCTTCAGGGTAAGGTTCCTGGACTAGCAGCAAATAGAGGATTCCTCTTTATTGATGCTCTAGGACGTGTTGGTGCTTTTGAAGAAGATGGGACAATTCACTGGGATATCTTCGCCATGATTGTCTTTTTTGGCCTCAGTATGTATATTAACCAGGTACTTTCTGGTCAAAATTCTAGCGATGCTAACTCCCAGCAAAATGCAGTTAACAAGTATCTGCCAGTTATGTTTTCTGGGATGTTCTTCTTCTTTCCTCTACCCGCTGGGGTATTGATGTACATTGTTATCGCCAATATTTTTCAGACTATCCAAACCTTCATTTTGATGCGGGAACCCTTGCCAGAAAACATTCAGAAGATGATGGAACAGCAAGAAAAAGAGGCAAGTGCTAAAGAGGGTCGAAATGCACTGCCTTTTGAGCCAAAGCGTACTAATAAAGAAGACAAGGAAAAGTCTGAGAATCGTCAAGAGTCCACCTCTTCCGAGCGCCAACGTGCTAGGAAAGGGGAAAATAAGAGTAAAGGTAAAGAATCATTACCTTTTGAGCGCAAGCGTTCTAAGAAAAAAGCTTCGAGTTAGTTATGAGCAATCAGCCAATGGCGCAGGGTGAGCAATGGCTGGAAACACTTCTGCGCTTCTTAAAATTAGCTGCTGAGGTACAGGCAACAGATGCAGAGTCCTTAGATAGAGATGAGCATAGCTACTGGTTGACCATCGATCACACCAAACTGACGTCGGAACAAATACAAATCTTGATTGGTTTCCAAGGAACAACCATTGATGCAATTCAATATCTAGCTAATACAATTTTGAACTTGCCTCAAGACCAACAGCAGCAGGCTTCTTATACGGTGGAACTTGATGGCTACCGAGTTCGACGTAAAGCCGAACTCCAGGCGATAGCGACTCATGCAGCAGAGCAAGTTCGCATCACAGGTAAGGAGTTTGAACTGAAATATTTGTCCTCAGCAGAACGGCGTCAAGTTCATACTCTGTTAAAGGACTGTGACGATTTGAAAACTCAGAGTCGGGGACAAGAACCAGATAGGAGGCTAGTTGTTAGTCGGCGCAGAAGAATTGAAGAGTTTAGCCATTAGGCATTCAAGAGGGTTTTGACTTCATTCTTAATGTGCGTCTTTGGGAGAATACTAAAAGGGATTATGGAGGCAATTTATATTCCTGGGCTACTGAAATTACCAGATCACACAGAGGTAGTTGAGGTAAATGAGTGTTTTGCTGGTTTAGAAACCCTGACTCCAGTAAGAGGACGCTTACAAGTAACCCATCAAGGAAATTATCTAGAGGTTTCGGGTCAAGGTTCAACAATTATTACTTTGACCTGTCACCGTTGCTTACAACAGTACAATCACCGTTTAACAGTTGAAATCTCAGAATTGATTTGGTTAGACGAATCAGCTCAACAACTAGATTACGTTCCGTTGGATCGAGAAATCCCACTGGAAGATTTAGTAGAAACTTTGCACCCACAGGGTTACTTTGAAATAAATACTTGGTTATACGAGCAACTGTGCTTAGTAATGCCTCTCCAGCAGTTGTGCGATTCCGAATGTCCAGGAATTCCGATTAATGAACACGGTAGTCTCTCACCACAGGATCGGCGTTGGGAAGCTTTAGAAGTATTTAAGGGGAAACTTATTTAGGTGTTATATCAAATCCGGCTAAACACTTATCGTATCTTTCCACCTTGCAACCTTCTTCCTTCCCTTCTGCCGTCTGCCTTGGAGCCTTCTGCCTTGTTGTCACCAAAGTGTAACTATTCTACCGGATTTGATATTAGGTTTTAGGTGTTAGGTTTTAGGTGTTAGGGGACTTGTCATAGTCTATTCCCAATTCCCAATTCCCAATTCCCAATTCCCCATTCCCCATTCCCAAAAACCAATAACAAGTATGAGAAACGCTAA
>JAAHGR010000031.1:22984-33445 GCA_010672425.1 Symploca sp. SIO2E6 | reverse complement strand
CTTTACCACCTGTGTAGGCTTCCTTACTCATCCCCATACTCAAATGACTTGGCACACGGTTTCAAGTCTTTTAAGGAAGTAGGAAGAGATATAAGTGCAGATGAACTTGTGGAAATTAAGAAGAAAGTAATTAGCTACTTAAGAGAAATATTACAGAATATAGAAACATATTTAGCTAACAGAGAGTATTTAGATTCTTCAAATTAAAGTTTTAAAAATGCCCACTCTACAGTTTGCGATCGTACTTAATAATAAAGGTATCACATTGTAGAGACGTGCCATGGCACGTCTCTACATATAATTGACGGAATTATTCTATCCCCTCAATCCGATCTTCAACCTCCTGATACAACTCCCGCAACAGATCCAAATTCCTCTCACTCGTTTCCCAATAACCCCGTCCATTGACTTCCAATAAGGTGGATACTACCTTGCGGAAGGAATGGGGATTGAGGTTCATCAACCGCTGGCGCATCGCTTCATCTTCGATAAAGGTAGTATTCACATCCTCATATACCCAGTTATCCACTGCACCAGCAGTAGCAGACCAACCCATGGTATTGACTAAGCGCTTCGAGAGTTCTCGCACTCCTTCATAACCATGATTCAACATGCCTTCGTACCACTTGGGATTGAGTAGCTTGGTGCGAGCATCTAAACGCACGGTTTCTGATAAGGTACGCACCTGAGCATTGGCGGTGGTGGTATCGGCGATGTAGGCGGTTGGCGTCTTGCCATCTTTCCGTAGACGGCTTACTACCTTGGTGGGGTCAGAGTCGAAGTAGTGGGAAACATCGGTAAGACTAATCTCCGAAGAATCGAGATTTTGGAAGGTGACATCAGCAGTTTTCAGTGCTCCTTCAAAAATCTGACGGTTCTGTTCCATTGTACCGGGGTTATCGGAGGTGAAAGCAAAGGACTTGCGAGTTAGGTACATGTCCTGTAACTCTGATTCATTTTCCCAAGTACTGTTTTCTACTGCTAGATTCACATTAGAGGCATAGGAACCGGAAGCGTTGGAGAATACCCGAGTTGCTGCTTGCCGCAGGTTAATCCCCATTTCTACTGCTTGTTGTGCCGCATGTTTACGGACAAAGTTCATTTCTGCTGGTTCATCTGCCTCTGCTGCCATTTTAACTGCTTGATCTAGGAGGTTCATCTGGTTGATGAATAAATCCCGGAAAACACCGGAACAGTTGATGACGACATCGATCCGGGGACGCCCTAATTCTTCTAAGGGAATTAGTTCCAATTTGTTGACTCGTCCCAAGGCATCTGGTACTGGTGTAACACCAACCATCCACATGATTTGTGCTAGGGATTCGCCGTAGGTCTTGATATTATCCGTACCCCAAAGGACACAAGCGATGGTTTCGGGCCACTTACCGTCATTTTCCGCCCGTTGTCGTGCTAGTAGTCGGTCTACTACAATTTTGGCCGACTTGACTGCCGCCATCGTGGGGATGGATTGGGGGTCTAAAGCATGGATATTCTTACCGGTAGGGAGTACATCGGGATTGCGGATGGGGTCACCACCAGGACCAGGGAGGACATATTCCCCTTCCAAGGCTTGCAACATGGCTCCTAATTCGTTATCCGCAACAATTTGCTGGAGGCAGTATTCCAGGTATTCAAACAGGGGCTTTAGGACTTCTTGGTCAACTTTGGTGTAACCTGAGTTATACAGGGCTTCGAGCCAAGGCTCTTTTTTACCCATATTCAGGAAGTTGAGCTTGGCAACCTTGGAAACGCGCCCATCGGCATCGGCTTGGGCTTGAACTAAAGCAGTAACAGCAGCGGTAGTTCCTTGGTTAATCTCTTGCAACAGTTGCACATCTGCTAAGATCCCTTGGTCATTATTACAGTAAATCTCATCAATATCTCGCTCGATACTATTGGCAATGATCCGAGGCAAACCTTGGATTTCTTCCTCAGTACGATCCAGATTAGCAATATTGACCAAAGTTGCGATCGCTTCTTCTGAAGTTGGCGGTTTGCCAATCACATGCAAACCACAGGGCAATAGGCGGGATTCAATCTCCATCAGACGGCGGTACACTTGACCGACGATATTATCCCGTTCCTCGCCAGTCATCTCCTTAGCATCTTTGTCCGGTAAGGCGATATCCTGCTCGAGATTCACCAAGCGGCATTTGTCCATAATTGTATTCACAATCGGTACACCCCGCCCGGTATCTTTCAGGGTTTGGTAGGAACCAATCAACTCGCTGAGTTCCTTTAACCCCTTATACAAACCCGCATTTTCTGCTGGTGGAGTCAGGTAAGAAATCGTCTCAGCATAACTGCGGCGCTTGGCAATAGTTGCCTCACTGGGATTATTGGCAGCATAATAGTAGAGATTGGGAATCGAACCAATCAAATTATCGGGATAACAGTCTCCAGACATGCCCATTTGCTTACCGGGCATAAATTCCAGGGAACCGTGGGTGCCGAAGTGAAGCACCGCATCCGCTTGCCAAATTTGCTCTAAGTAAGTGTAATAAGCAGCAAAGCCGTGGTGAGGACTAGCGGAACGGGAGAATAACAACCGCATCGGATCACCTTCGTAACCAAAGGTTGGTTGAACACCGATGAAGACATTACCGAAATGCTTACCATAAACCAGCAGATTTTGCCCATCGCTGTTGAGATGTCCGGGAGCCGTACCCCAGCTTTCTTCCAATCTGGGATAATAAGGAGTCAGTCGCTCGTACTCCATCACCGACATCCGATAAGCAATATTCAATTCTGGACTACTGTATTGAGCTTGGGCGTCGTGGATGACCGCTTGCATCAGGGCCTCTGCTGACTCTGGCAACTCCTCGACTTCGTAGCCGTTGTGTTTCAGTGCTTCCATCACCTTATAGATGGAACCAAATACATCCAAATAGGCAGCAGTACCCACATTACCTTTATCCGGGGGGAAGCTAAAGACAGTAATGGCAATTTTCTTGGCTAATTTTGGCTTGCGGCGCAGGGAAGCCCATTTCATCGCTCGCCTTGCCACAGCTTCAATCCTGTCTTGCAGAGCAATGGATTTACCCGTTGTGCCATCCCTTCCAGAAAGAATAATCGGCTCGATCGCTCCATCGAGTTCCGGAATCGCGATTTGCAAAGCTACCTGAATCGGGTGCAATCCCAAATCACTATTCTCCCATTCCTGGGTAGTTTGGAATACCAAGGGTAATGTTACCATATAGGGGCGATTCAACCGCTTGAGGGATTCGATCGCTTTCGGATGATCCTGTCGTGCCGGTCCTCCCACCAGGGCAAAACCAGTAAGGGAAACTACGGTATCAACTAAGGCATTTGGGGAGAGATTCTTCCCATTCCTTCCCGGTTGATAGAAATAGGCATCCACCGGCTTCGAGAAGTCTAAACCACCAGCAAAAACGGGAACTACCCTTGCTCCCATGGCTTCTAATTCCTGCACCATGGCTACATAGTGGGCATCATCCCCAGTAACTAGGTGAGTGCGTTGCAGTACCAAACCAACACAGGGAGCCAGAGGGTCTTGCAAAGTAGTAGAAATATCCAAACGGCTGTTGTACCAATCCAAGTACTCCTGGATATCCTCGAACATTTTTGGTGCTAGGGGATGCCAGATACCCATATCCGGGTAAACTACCGGGTCTTTAAATTGGACGGAAGTACCCTTAAGCTGCCGTTCCTCCTTGAGGACATATTTATCCGCCAGCATCAGCAGGAAGTTTTCCAAGTTATCTGCTGAACCCCCCAACCAATACTGGAAGCTGAGCATAAAGTTCCGAGCATCCTGAGCCTTATCCAAAGGCATGTACTTGAGGATTTTGGGCAAAGTCTGCACCATCTTCAACATGCCATCTTGGAAAGAAGAGCCCGACTTCTCTTTCCGCTTCCGCATAAATTGAGCAATGGCACTCTTCGATTGTCCCAGCTGCGCCATGGAAAAGCTACCCAATTTATTGAGGCGCATCACTTGAGGCATCGAAGGGAAAACCACCGCTGCATCCAAGCGATCGCGATGGGGTGTTACCGCCTCTACTACTTTATCTGCTAAATCTTCGATAAAGATCAACGAAGCCAGGAAAATATTGGCTTGAGCAATATCCCTTTTAAAGTTCTCATAGTTTTCTTGATTCCGGAGTTCCTCAATCAAGTAGCCACTGATTTCAATCGCCAAATCCGGCTGATTTTGATTGATGGAGCTTACAGCAGCGGATAGGGCACTCTGATACTGTGGCTCTAACACGACATAGACCACCTTCAGTAAATGACGGCCATTCACTGCATCCGGGGTTATGTGGCGAATGGTGGACCTGACGTGGGTGAACATGCGGTTTTTGCTCCTTATGATGCTGGTTCTCTGATCATCCCTGAGCCCATGGGAGTGAATAGTTAGCTCATCCCCCGGAAGACAGCACGGGGGATTTCCTGTTATTTGTTGTTGGTTGTTAGTTGTTTGTCAAAAAACAAATAACAAATAACAAATAACAAACAACTAAGCGGCGGGCGGCTATCCCTCCCATCCTTTAAGGAATGGGCTTCCCGCCGCTTTCGGTGAGGAAGTACTCACTCTCCACATTACTCAGTTAGCGTTTTGGCAACATCTGTTTTTCTACCAGAAAACATTGACCTGATGGGAGTTTGCTCCTCTATCTGAAACAATTTGATATGAATCTTGATATATTTCTTTACATTAACTGAAGGGATGACTTAAAAGTTAATGATACAAAAGTTAACATTATAGATTATGGACAAAAAAGCATAACCCACCCCTAACCCCTCCAAGGAGGGGAACCGGAGACTCCAAGGGACACTACGTACTTGTTACTAATCTATTTAATCTGGGTTTATTCCCAATTGGCGCAATTGCTCCTTTAATTGCTCTACTCTTTTTTGAGCCTCGGCAGTTTCTTGTTGAGCTTCGGCAGCTTTTTGTTGAGCCTCGGCAGCCTCTTGTTGAGCTTCAGCTGTTTCTTGAAATGCTGATTCCTCCTCCGAAAGGATTAACTCCCCGTCTTGGGTAAACCACCGCAGCCACAGTCGGTTTATTGTACGAAATGAACCCTGCCACAAACCTAAGCTGATGCCCAACTCTGGCAGATATAAGCGTCCTTGAGTTAGGTTTACTTCTTGATAGAGTCCATTTACTAGATGAAAAATGCGGATTTTGTTGTTACGACGATTAAAAACTACATAGTAGGGAATCTTCAGAATACTTTCATATACTTCCCATTTGCTCGGAGGTTTGTCAGGACCTTCCTCTATTTCCTTTCCTTCTGTTTCTATTTCTCCAAGGTCTTGCTTTTTTGTACTCTGAGATAATAACTCCACCACAATTACGGGATTGACTGGTTCAATCCAAGTGACATAGCTATCACGGGTGTCATGACCATCATATAATCTAGAGGTTCCCACCACTCCAAACCAATCTGGACGTTTGTGCCATTGAGTATGATTTAGGTCATAGTAAATATTTAAGTTCCAGGCACTAAAAACTTGTTCTGCTGGAAAGGTAAGGGGAAAAAAAGTTAGGCATAACAGCCAAGCTTGTAAAGTATGAAATTCGTCAGGCAATCCGGGCTCCTTCGGGTCTTCACTAGGTAAATCGTACATCGTCGGCAACTGTTGCCGAGGTGGAAGGGAAATATCAGACTGAGATTTGAGGGAAATTGAAGAAGTCATTGAGAATTAAGGCCCTCAGCTATAGTGTACAGGTTATGGGATAAAATCAGAGAATCATTTCACTTATTCCAATTTATTCCCATTTCATGCAAATTATCCTTGACCTTGATGAATCTCTCCTTAGTGAAGCCTTGGAACTCACCAACCTCAACACCCAAGAAGAATTGGTAAATCTAGCTTTGCAGGAACTCGTGCGATCGCGTCGTAAGAAAAACCTGTTGGATCTCGCAGGAAAAATTAAGTTAGTCTCGGACTTCGACCACAAAGCACTACGCGAAACCTGTCCTGAATGGAGATTTGATAATGACGACGAATCTAGACAATATTGAAAAATCCTTATTAAACACTTTAGCAAAACCTCAAAATAAAGCTGAGGGAATAATTTTATATGATTATCCTCGCCGTGATCAAGAAGACATACGGGAATATTTAGGACGAACTTCGGAAATTATCGAACTTGGTGCTTGGGAAACCGCAATTGCTTCAGCCATCTTTATTTTAGAAGCCATTATGCCTTTAATGGCAGAAGAGCACAGAATTGATTTTGAAACCAAAACACCAACCGAACTTTTACAAGTTTTTTACCAAAACAATTTAATTTCTCTAGAAGCTTGTGATGCTTTAAGCCAAGCGCTCGCGCTCCGAGAGGCTTTCATGAGCAAACAAGAAACAACAGAAAGCGATCGCGATTTTGCTGAACGAGTTTTGGCGATCGTCACCAATCTCTTTCATACCCTTGCCAATGTTGAATAGATCCTATGAAACTATTGTGGAATTGCGCTCTTGCCAGTTAAGACCTCAAGAAACACTCTCAGCCTTAAGGGGTTGGGCGTAGCATTTGGATTGATATGCCTACGACTATATGCGAAAAATTGTTGCCCAAATGCTACGCCCCTACAGATCCTCTAAATTTGCCCATTTTTGCGCACTAATCGGGATTTGGCGAGAACATGATTTTACCAAGGGTGAGGAGGGCATTGTGAAGGAATCAGTCCCAAGCAATTACACTTGAAGTATACTTTATCCATCAAAGTTCTGTGAACAATCCCATCCCATGCAAATTATCCTGAACATTGACGAGTCTCTCCTTAGTGAAGCCTTGCAACTCACTAACCTCAGCACCCAAGAAGAATTGGTAAATCTAGCTTTGCAGGAACTCGTGCAATCGCGCCGCAAGAAAAACCTGTTTGATCTCACCGGAAAAATTAAATTCGTCTCGGACTTCGACCACAAAGCACTACGCGCAACTCGCCATGTTGCTGATTGACACGTCTATAAGGAACAAGAATGGAATCTCCTCAGTAAGCTATTACTTTATAATTGCGCTTTTTGGGATTCAAGATTCTTGATCGTTTCATTTAAATTTTGTTCAATTAACGCTCTTAAACGATATCCACTTAGTTTACCTTTTCTATTAATTGCTTCTTGATGCAACAAACTCCGAACAGATTTAAGCCATTCCAACTCTTCAATCAATTTTTCATTAATAAAAGGTAGTTGATATCGGTCAGATAACGCCCAAATGACATATTTTTTATCCTTCTCGTTCATGCAGAAAAGCTTATCCACAAATTGAGCAGGTTTTATTTGTTTTAATATAGGAATCTCACTGTATATGGGTTCCGATACATTTCGATCTTGCAACTTCCTTGAGCAAATCATCTCACGAAACTTGAATACATCGCTTTGCATAGTCGCAAGTAAATCTTGAGCTGCACTAGGCATCATCTCAACTGTTGTGGACTCTGTATTTTTATCAATGTAAGAGCAAAATTCTTGAAACTCTGCCAGATCCTCCCCTTTAAATCCAAGACTGCGATAGGTTCTGAATCCAATTGAAGAAATAGATTTATACGCAAAGCTTAGCTTACTATTGTTTATGAATTCATTAGGACTGTTAGATTTCAAGTGGTCAATATAACTTTTTGAATTTTCTAAAATTTCTTCTTTAGTTTTTTTATACAGTCCAAGATGAGAAAACTTCAAAAAAAGTCCTGTCATATGCTTAAGTTCCTCAATTTTTAAAACCTTTCTCTCAGAATATTCTGATTCAACTTTCTTGAGTAAAGTATCAAACTCATCATCAGTAAGATCATCAAAGTGCCACAGTTTAACCCAATTGGGTGTATTCTCATCCTCAAAATATTTACTAGTTGACAGTGAATTTTCTAATTCTTGTGTATCGATAATGCCTTGGTCAAAAAATTTTGTCCACCATAATTGATTGGGAAACGGATCATGTAGATTGAGCCTAGGGTAATTTCTCAGTATTGTCTGAAGTGAGGTTGGCTGTTCATTATTGTCTTTTGTGACTGAATCAAGTACTTTATGCGACGTTATATTCTTAGTCAAGATAGATACAAATTCCTCTGATAATTTAATCAAATCTTTAGGGGTAATTTTTCCACGTTTAATTTCAATAGAAAAAATTATGAGTAGTTTCAGAACATCTTGAAGAAGCTCTGGTTTATTTTTAGCTTTATCTGGTAATTTATTAAAAATTCTCTCAAAGTCTAAAAGGATTTGCCTTAAAATTCTTAGGTTTTGAGATTCTGCACTATTATATAAATCTTGTATCAATTCAGTATTTGCAGCTAAAAAATCACTGATAGCGGAATCCTTGAGCACCTTAATAAAGTTTTTTAATGCATCTTCAAGGTCAAGAGACATGCAAAAAGTTTTGCCAATTAATTTTTCCTTAATAGCCTTATAGTTTGTATCGTTGATTAATTCATCCTCATTGGCAACGATAACAACTTTGAGTCCTTGATGCTCTACAAAGTAGTTGATGTAACCTAATATACTACTAAGGTCTATATGACAGCGTTCTAAGTCATCAAATATCAAAATACTTTTATCAGTATTCTTAAGATACTCAGGTAGGTTGATTTCAGGGATTTGAACATTTAATGTGCCATCATTGTTGCCATCACTATCCAAATCAATTTTGAGCGTACCTTTTAGTAATCCTTTGAAAATCTTTCCTGTTATCGCCATCCCCTTTGATGACAGTACAGGATGTAACTGCTGAAAGAAAGCATACTCTATTTCATAAAAGCTAGTCATACCGTAAAGGCTGACATACAAACATTTCTGATTACTTTTTTTTAGCTTTTCACAATATTTTTTGATAAACCATGTTTTACCAGCTCCCCATTGCCCTTTTAGTAAAACAGCAAATTCAGGTGGGTGAGATAATCCACAGTAATAGTCTAAGTACGCTTCGATGTGGCTATTGATTGACTGATTATTTTGGTTCATGGTTTCTGTTATTTAAATAAAGATGGTAAATCGCGGCGACCACTAACTACACGCAGAATCTCAATACCATCGTTTAAAATTCTGTAGAAGATAATATACCCATCTATAGATAAACCTCGCAGATTAGGACGTATTTCTGCATAACTTCTGCCTAGGTTGGGAAAATTGACCAATTGTTGACAACGACGCGCAAAATCTTGAAAAAAGCGCTCACCTGCCTCAATATTATTGGTAGCGAAATAATCAGCAATTTCATTGAGATCTTGGCTAGCGAGTACGTTGATAAGATAGCGTTTCATATTTGAGTCTCGCGTACTTCCCTGAAACGCTGTAAAATGCCTGCAATAAGTGCTTCGCCATCAATAGGTGGAGTATGTTCAGAGACAGCAACAGCAGCATCTATTTTTGCCCGTACAGAACTGAGCCACTCGCCATCAGTTTGTTCACCAAGCGTGGGTTCTGCACAATCGTATTCATCCAACAACCGCAAGGCAACTTCAAGCACTTCTTCTGCTGAGCGATATTTGCCGGTTCGCAGTTTGGCTTGGATGAATTGTTCTTGTTTCTTCGTTAAAGTAATACTCATCGGGTATCTTAAGAAAAGTCAAAAATCTTTGGTAGGGGCGTATTGCATACGCCCTAAGCAATGTGTCCTATGCAGGATAACGTTTAGCAGGGTATTTAGGTTTCATTTAACTTGTACAGTCCAGCCATTTTCTTCACTTTCTGGAGCCATTGGTATCAACTCCCCTGAAAATAGCTCATAGCGGTTATCCGTGCCGTCGTCATATTCGAGATATTGTTCAAAGTTAAGTTTTACAGGTGTGTAGGCCATTGACTTTTTCCCTGTTATTGAGTGTAAAGATTGTAGTGGGAGCATCTTACTCCCTGACCACAACTTAGGGAGCAAGATGCTCCCACTACTTACTGTGCCTGTTGGCAGAATTGGAATTGCGATCGCCTACTACACTAGCCTACCCTGATCGCTTAATTATGCTATTCCTTTGCTCTCATAAGCGATCGCATCTAGGACTATTCCAACAGTTCGGGAGCAATTCCTAAATTCTGGAGTTGTTCGGGAGTGAGCGACTTCAATTGAGCTGCCAACTGTTGCCGTTTTTGCTGTTCCTGTTCGGCTCGTTGCTGTTGCAGCTCAGCTCGTTGCTGTTCCTGTTCAGCTCGTTGCTGTTCCTGTTCAGCTCGTTGCTGTTGCAGCTCGGCTCGTTGCTGTTGCAGCTCGGCTCGTTGCCGTTCCTGTTCAGTTTGAGCCTCTGCAATCAATGCTCGCTCCTTCCCCGTCAGCAGTAGATTCCCCCGGAGATCCCACCACCGCAACCAAGCTTGTTCCGGTTGACCTAGATATGTCCCTCGCCACACTCCTAGTTCTACATTCATCCGGTTAATCTGATAGTGACCTCGCTCGTTGGCAGTTAACCGCTGATAAGTTCCATCTTCCCAATGGTAAACTTCCAACTCTCCCGTATCGATAATAAATATCCCATAGTAAGGAATGCGAACGATTTGTTCGTATAC
>JAAHGR010000031.1:3100-22884 GCA_010672425.1 Symploca sp. SIO2E6 | reverse complement strand
GATAGTGACCTCGCTCGTTGGCAGTTAACCGCTGATAAGTTCCATCTTCCCAATGGTAAACTTCCAACTCTCCCGTATCGATAATAAATATCCCATAGTAAGGAATGCGAACGATTTGTTCGTATACCCAGAACTTACCTGGTTTCTGCACTGTTCCCTTAACTACTTGCAACGGTGTTTTATCCCGTTCTGGAGTACCATTACCTGAAGCAAACTCCAGGGCAATTAGCGGTGTTACATACTCCCGCCAGAGGACATAAGAGCGTCTAAATTTACCATCTAGTCGTGGCGGCACTCCCGGCACATAAAACCAATCAGGAGCTTCAGCACCTTTTTCCGGGGGGTCTGTCTCGCGCCAGTAGATGCCGCAATCTTGACCGATCGCATAATGATTATCCGGGTGAAGTTCTTGCAATACCGGCTCAATGGAGTCAGTCAGAATTACGCTTTGGGGATGTTCATGAAAATTTTTCACAAAGGTTCCATCAGATTCTGGTAGTTGGGTATGGTCTGGAAAAGGACGGAATGTTTCGTCAATTACTCTTTGGGACTGAACCATAGCTTACACCAATGGGGAATTTAAGGGAACCTTTCTCTAATTGTACAGTGCTTTTTCAGCTGCCACCGTCTGCTTCTGAAGCGATCGCCTATGATATCAAATCCGGTGGAATAGTTACACTTTGGTTGCAACAAGGCTCCAGGGCAGAAGGCTGCAAGGCTGCAAGGAAAAGAGCAAAGTTGCAAGGTGGAAGGATACGATAAGTGTTTAGCCGGATTTGATATGACACCAGCTTGCGCTGATCACAAACCTTATCTTGTTCCTTTGCTCTCATAAGCGATCGCATCTAGGACTATTCCAACAGTTCGGGAGCAATTCCTAAATTCTGGAGTTGTTCGGGAGTGAGCGACTTCAATTGAGCTGCCAACTGTTGCCGTTTTTGCCTTTCCTGCTCGGCTCGTTGCCGTTCCTGTTCAGTTTGAGCCTCTGCAATCAATGCTCGCTCTTTCCCCGTCAGCAGTAGATTCCCCCGGAGATCCCACCACCGCAACCAAGCTTGTTCCGGTTGACCTAGATATGTCCCTCGCCACACTCCTAGTTCTACATTCATCCGGTTAATTCGATAGTGACCTCGCTCGTTGGCAGTTAACCGCTGATAAGTTCCATCTTCCCAATGGTAAACTTCCAACTCTCCCGTATCGATAATAAATATCCCATAGTAAGGAATGCGAACGATTTGTTCGTATACCCAGAACTTACCTGGTTTCTGCACTGTTCCCTTAACTACTTGCAACGGTGTTTTATCCCGTTCTGGAGTACCATTACCTGAAGCAAACTCCAGGGCAATTAGCGGTGTTACATACTCCCGCCAGAGGACATAAGAGCGTCTAAATTTACCATCTAGTCGTGGCGGCACTCCCGGCACATAAAACCAATCAGGAGCTTCAGCACCTTTTTCCGGGGGGTCTGTCTCGCGCCAGTAGATGCCGCAATCTTGACCGATCGCATAATGATTATCCGGGTGAAGTTCTTGCAATACCGGCTCAATGGAGTCAGTCAGAATTACGCTTTGGGGATGTTCATGAAAATTTTTCACAAAGGTTCCATCAGATTCTGGTAGTTGGGTATGGTCTGGAAAAGGACGGAATGTTTCGTCAATTACTCTTTGGGACTGAACCATAGCTTACACCAATGGGGAATTTAAGGGAACCTTTCTCTAATTGTACAGTGCTTTTTCAGCTGCCACCGTCTGCTTCTGAAGCGATCGCCTACGACACCAGCTTGCGCTGAGCGCAAACCTCATCTTGTTCCTTTGCTCTCATAAGCGATCGCATCTAGAACTATTCCAAAAGTTCGGGAGCAATTCCTAAATTCTGGAGTTGTTCGGGAGCAAGGGATTTCAATTGAGCTGCCAACTGTTGCCGTTCTCTCCTGTATCGATAATAAATATCCCACACCGTCTGCTTCTGAAGCGATCGCCTACGACACCAGCTTGCGCTGATCACAAACCTTTATACTAGATTTGGTATAACACCTAACACTTAACACCTCATATCTAATACCTATGATTCAAACGCTTCAAGCTAAAGAAATAGAGTTGCGCTATTTAATCGACCATTTTGGTCTTCAGTTTGTTCAGGAAGAACAATTTTTCCCAGAATGGCAAGAGAACCTTACGGAAATAACCGATCTACAAAAGCAATTGTTAGACCAGGTGAGAGCAGGATATTTTAACTTACTTGAATATCCCCCCATGTTGGAAGATGTAGTCAGAATGGCTGTCCTTGACCCTATCCTATTTATCGGTGGTTTTTATCTAGCACCATTTCATGTTAAATCAGAAGAACCTATCGATTTGTTTGAAGAGGATGATGGTGTTGTGATTAAAGGTCGCATTGATACCCTAGTTTTGCACAACAGCTTGTGGGTTATGACCATTGAATCAAAAAAAGTTGCCTTCTCCATTGAAGAAGGATTGAGCCAAATTATAGTTTATATGTTGAGTAATTCCCAGACCAAACAACCAAGTTACGGCTTGATTACGACAGGAGGGAGTTTTATGTTCCTCAAATTACTCAAAGGAGAAAGACCTCAATATGCTACATCCAAGGTCTTCATCACACGTAATCCAGGGGAAAATGAATTGTATCAGGTGCTGCGTATCTTCAAGCGCCTTAGTCAAATTACGATCGCTTAGCAAAATTAGGATTGGTGGGCAAAAATAGGAAAGTTATTAGTACAATAGTGAAAAATATTGATTTTGCCCACCCTACTATAAAATAACTAGAATCCCACGATCATTCTAGGTTTCACTGGCTCTTCACCAATACCGCACTCTTCTACCTGAGAATCAACTAAGTCTGGATTGAAGTAAGTTCCAAAAATGTGGTCGAAGATGACAAACATACTAGCTAGGTTCTTATTGTAGTATCTTTCTTTAGCAAAGTGATGGACGTGATGGTAGCGAGGAGTAACAATCACCCACTCTACTAATCTCATCCATGGTCGCCACTTAAGGTTGAGATGGGTTATCGTGTTATGAAATGATGCAATCGCGCCATACACAATAGCAAAGTAAGCAGGGATAGCTAGTGCTGGAAACCACAAGCCAATACTGCCAAACATTAACTTACTGGTTAAGCTTGATTTTACCCCACTCAGCCACCATAGTTTTTTTTCTGAATGATGCCATTTATGAGTCTGCCAACAAGGTTTGATATAGTGCATAAGCCAATGAATGAGATAAAGACTGAATTCCCTTAAGAAAATGGCTAGGACAATCCTCATATATAGAGGAGCAGACAGAATTTTTGTCCAGCCAATTGCTTTAACAAAGGGTGTTGAAGTAATGAAGTGCTGTATGGGAGAATAAGCATAGATAACAATAACAATATAAAACATCATTATTGCGATATTCAACAACTCTTCCGTAATTTCCTCTAAATAATTAATTTTCCTTAAGGGATCTTTTTTTTCCCACGTCCAAAGGATTAAGCCTGGGACAAATGTTATTGCCCACGCTGAAATAATGTTACTCACTTTGTTAGTTTAGGATTAATAGTAATGCTGATTATTATCTTATCCCCTGGAAATTTGAGTGTCAATTAAAAAAAACACACAATTAATTTTATACAACTGCTCATTAAAAAAAAAAATTATTCCTGTAAAGTAATATTGAAACGTCTCTACTGCGTCCAATTCCTTAACCTAAAAATCGCTGGTTCAATACGCTCAACCCATCAATGCGCTGAAAATCTTTGACATTACGAGTCACCAAAGTACAACATACAACCAAAGCGCAAGCTGCAATTAGAGTATCTGCACTTAGGGCTCGTCTATACAGGATTTCGTGTTTGTTAATCATTTTTGAGCCTAATTTAGGATTTAATTATTCCCTACAACCCCCACCCTGCCTGCTTTTCCCGTAACTAGCCACTTACCGGGAAAATTTTTTTTGCCCAGACCCTTGACAATTGCGTAGTATATTTGTAGTATAAATACAGAGCGGTCAGGAAAGAGCTCAAAAGTAGCTCAGAACAAAGCGCTCACTCCGAACCTTGATAACTGAATATATAATACACCTTTTATTTAACCTTTGGATAAAACGGTGTTTACTCCTGATGAGGGGATAGGCCCCTTGGCTAATTCCCCACAGGGTAAACCACCAATCCATCCAGAGTTCAGTAGATCAACTGCTGATTATCTGGGGCTGTAGCTCAATTGGCTAGAGTACCCGCCTGTCCAGCGGGTGGTTGCGGGTTCGAGTCCCGTCAGCCTCGTTCAGCAGTGATCTCAGGGTGATGTATTATCCTCACCCAAATTCTTCTTAGTCCCGTGGGCGAAGGGTTTAAGCCGTCAGCCTCTCAAGCTGGAGATGCGAGTTCAAATCTCGTCGGGACTCCCAATCTTTTTAATATTAAATAGATAAAATAATTGGGCAAATATTCGGATTTTAAGTAATAAGTAATAAGTAATAAGTAATAAGTAAAAACAAGAGGATTTGTTACTTTTTGCTGATTAGCTTAACTAAGTCTAGCACTAGAGCAGCGTAGCTTAAGGGTAAAGCCCCAGCCTCATAAGCTGGTCTATGTGGGTTCAAGTCCCACCGCTGCTACTAAATGTAGGAAGGGTGTAACTTGCATAGTGCCGTAGGCAAATCGGATTAAGCCGCTTGTCTTTCAAACAGGTGATTGCGGGTTCAAGTCCCGTCGGCACTATTAAGGATAGGTGGCCGAATGGTAAGGTACTTCCCTGCTAAGGAAGCATGGGGTAACCCATTGCAGGTACTCCTTTTGAGAACGCTAACGCGAACAAGTCCTGTCCTCTCCGTTGTGTAGTACTCTATCTAAATTGTACTACATATTACCTGGGTCGGCTCGCCTATTAGGGTGGGCAGCGCTCTGTAAAAGCGTCGTTTTTATGCGTTGCAGGTGCGAATCCTGCCCGACCCTTTTGGGAAGAGGGGGAAGAGTTAATACTCCGCTCCTCCTCTCTTATCCTCCTTGTCTCCCTTGTCTCCCTTGTCCTCCTTGTCTCTCTTCCCCCCAGGGCGGTTAGCTCAAATGGCTAGAGCAGTGGTCTCCAAAACCAAAGGTTACAGGTTCAACTCCTGTACCGCCTGTTTTCCCCCGGTAGCTCAGTTTGGTGAGAGCGCTGGTCTGAAAAACCAGAGGTCGTCAGTTCGATACTGACCTGGGGGACTCTTGTTGCCCTATAGCTCAATGGTAGAGCCACGCGCTGTTAACGCGGGGGTTGTAGGTTCGAGTCCTACTGGGGCAGTTGTTGCCGGATAGACGATAGGCAAGTCGCCGTGATTCTGACTCACGGAGAGGTTGGTTCGACCCCAACGACCGCATCTATTCATTGCCCTGTGGTGTAATTGGCAGCATATCTGACTTTGAATCAGACAGTCTAGGTTCGATCCCTGGCAGGGCAGCCAAATTATACTCCTGTAGCCCAATTGGAAGAGGCGACTGTCTGAAAAACAGTCAATGTGTGAGTACGACTCTCACCGGGAGTACCAAAACTAGCTCCTGTAGCGCAATTGGTAGACGCGATCGCCTTAAAAGCGGTAGTACTGCGAGTTCAAGTCTCGCCGGGAGCATTAACGGGATGTAATTCAGTGGCCAGAAGCCATACTTTGGGAGTATGGAGCCGCAGGTACTCCTTTGGAGAACGCTAACGCGAACAAATCCTGCCATCCCGATATTTATTATACCCCTGTGACGTAATTGGAAACCGTCGCTCGTTCAGATCGAGTGTTTTGCAGGTTCGACTCCTGTCAGGGGTACTATGCTCCCGTGGCGGAATAGGTAGACGCACTCAGTTGAGGGCTGAGTTTTTTGTGTTGCAGGTTCGACTCCTGTCGGGAGCACCAAAACATTTGGGTGTAGTGACGTTAAACTAAAAAGAGTTGATGAATTATGAACAGTAAGCTAGAAGTATATCATGCACTGCGAATTATGTGAAAGAAAGATGGAACGGTTAACCATCCATCACCTGATTCCAAGACAAAGTACCAAACGTCAGAAAGCTGACCCTGGTCCTACCATCCATATCTGCTCAGCTTGTCATCGACAGATACACGTCTTATTTGATAACAAGCATCTCGCTAGAGAACTTAACACCTTAGAAAAACTGAGGAATGAACCTCAAATGGAGAAATTCCTTTCTTGGGTAAAACGGCAAAACCCCAGTAAACGGGTCAAGGTTCATCGCTCAGGATAAAGGTTGTTATTTGTTATTGGTTATTTGTTGTTTGATTTCTTTATCAAAAACTAAAAACAAATAACAAAAGATTCCCTGTGTTTTAGCTGGGGGATCAGTTAAATCGATTTTCGCCCCTGTAGCCCAATCGGAAGAGGTGCCTCGCTTAGAACGAGGAGGTTATT
Source organism: Symploca sp. SIO2E6 (assembly GCA_010672425.1). Lineage (GTDB taxonomy): Bacteria > Cyanobacteriota > Cyanobacteriia > Cyanobacteriales > Coleofasciculaceae > Caldora. Next base: position 16,494 of record JAAHGR010000031.1, on the reverse strand, counting down.
GGTTCAAGTCCAGTCAGGGGTATTGGTTTCACGCGGGGATGAAGCAATAGTGGCTTGTCAGGTTCATACCCTGAACATCAGCAGGTGCAACTCCTGCCCCCGTTACCAAATTGTAGATAAGTTTTGGAGAATAAGTCCATTGATTCAGATTAAATCTTATCCTTCCCAAATTTGAAGTTGTCGTTCAGCGGCAACAATGCAATTGAGAAATTTGGGTGGATGGAGGAAATTATCATAAGCTAAGGCCATCTGTCGAGCCGCTTCGGGGTAGGGAACTTTCCCTATTCCTGTACCAAATCCAGGACAAACAATGCTCTCTATTGTGCGATCGGCAGATTGATTGTATCGTCGAACAGCAAGAAGCATTGCCCACATTGCCACATAGGGAATGTCAGTGCCAGCGATCGACATTGGCACTCGCATCGTCGGTGTATGAGCTAGAAAAGGATGTTTTGGATGACCTGTTTCCACAATAAATGAAGTACCGACAGGCTGTTCCCCGAGAAATTCCTTCAGGATGTACTGCTGAACTTTGGTCATCAGGGAGTGACCAAAAAACCGAATGATTGCTGCATCCATACCACCATCCATCATGCCAAATGAATTGGCAGGGCTAACTAGACAGTCAAATTCCGGCAACCACTCGAAATAGTCATTAACTATTTCAATGTTGGGTAAATAGCTGAAATGCTGTTGAAAAGCTGCAAACAGTTGTGAGTTAGGAGCTACAAGTATTAGCTTCAATTGTTGAAATTACCTCCGCTTAGAAGGCTATTGTAGTAGCAAACTGGGGTAAACGTCAATCAATTGAAGATTGAAGATTGAAGATTTTAGATTTACCACATAAATAAATTTAGGGTTTTGTGACCGTTTGAATTCTTCAATCTAAAATCTAAAATCTAAAATCTAAAATCTCTCTCGTCAACTCGCCTGATAGGGAGTGTGGGAAAGGCAATAATAAGTTAGATGCAGGTGTGATGTAACTAGCAACATAGGGCTCTTGTAAAGCTTTCCTGCGAGTGCAACTCTCGCCACCTGCTTGTTAGCTATCAGCTATCAGCACCTCAGCTGTCAGCTTTTTGGCTGAATGCTCAGGAAACAATATCCCAAACAACAAATGACAAACAACAAACAACAAAAAACAATTCTAAATTCCCAACGGGGGGTGATCTCAAATGACCCAAATGACAGTCACAGATGCACTGGCAGAATTAACACTGCTGGAAAAGCGCATTGATTCTGCGAGAACTGCTTTAGAAAACAATACCTTAATTGCAGTGGTTGAAGTTGGCAAAGTACCAACTGGGTTCAAATCTAGAGATGAACATGCCACCAAAGCTAGAGCAGCTTTACAAAGAATCGATGATCTAATTAATCGCCGACGAACCATTAAAAGAGCGATCGTTCTTTCTAATGCTTCCACAATAGTTTCTGTGGCAGGACAAGAGATGACTGTTGCCGAAGCAATTGAAATGAAGAACTTCATCTCGTACTACAATGATGTTCTGGCGACAATGACCTCGGCTTACTCTCGCACCTGCCAAGAGTACAAAACTGCTCAAGCACGGGTGAAGCAGCGATTGGATAAACTGGCAATGGAGGTATTAGGTAAAAATGCTTCCTCAGAAAAGTACCAGTCCCTAGCTGATAGTTTCCTAGAGCGAGAGGGAGTTGAACTACTCGATCCGACTAATTTAGCCGAAGAAATTGCCAGAAGATTGACCTTCATCGAACAGTTCGAGTCAACCGTTGATCGTGTACTTTCCATCAGCAATGCCCGAACAATGATTGAAGTTCCAGATTAAAATAAACTTGCTGGTCACTCGAAAATCTCTCAATTTATGGTTTTAGATGGATAGCTCAATCGCGTAGAGCACATGCTAGTAGAAGCATGAGGTGTCGATTCGCAACCGACTCCATCTTCCACTATCCTTAAAGCTTAAAGCTCAACGCTTAACGCTTAAAGTTCAATCCTTAGAGATTAGACCATTAACCTTCAAACCCTAAAGGTTAACCCTCGATTAAATCCAGGGCGTTGGTTGTAGGTTCCATAAAACCTTGAGGTTACCACCTGGCTGAGTGGTCAGCATTTTTATTGAGTAATGAGTAATGAGTAATGAGTAATGAGTAATGAGTAATGAGTGTAGATAGGTGAAAAATTAGAGTAATTAAGTTATGAAGCGAATTGCGATCGCGAAAGACACGGTACAAATTCTGGAAGCAGGTTACTACTGCTCACCGGATGGTAAACGGGTAGATCTTGTCCAAGATTTGGCATCTTGCCTCAAACAGACTAAATGTTACAAACCGGATAGCCTCTCAACTATTAAACAAGAAGTTCTCTCTGGTAACTCCCAATACTCAACCATTGAATTTGCCGTCAGGAATGAGACAACTCTGATGGGAGCAGAACGTCTGGCACACTCACAACAGTTGCCAAAAATTGGAGTTCTCAATTTTGCTTCTGCCAGAAACCCTGGAGGTGGCTTTCTGAAAGGTTCTCAAGCCCAGGAAGAAAGTTTAGCACGTAGTTCTGCCCTCTACAAAAGTCTCCTACAATGTCCTGAATACTACGATTTTCATCGTTCTCATCAATCTCTGTTATATTCTGACCGGATGATCTATTCACCAGGTTGTCCAATTATCCGTAGAGATGATGGAACATTACTGGAGAAACCCTATCTCGTGGATTTTATCACCAGTCCAGCTCCCAATGCTGGAGCGATTTGGAGGAACCAACCACAAGAAGGAAAGAAAATTGTCGAGGCTCTCTACAATCGCGGTGCTAAATTGTTGAGTTTAGCGACTTATCATGGTTGTGATGCCCTAGTTTTAGGAGCTTGGGGGTGTGGCGTTTTTATGAATGAGCCATCAATAGTTGCCCAAATGTTTGCTGATTTATTATTGCCCAAGGGTCAATTTGCGGGAAGATTCAAAACTGTACTATTTTCTGTACTTGATTCAACTAAGCAAGGAAAGACATTCAGAGAATTCCAGAGTCGATTTCTCAAGGATACCTGATTAGGGTCTGCTGAATAAATCGATTGACTCTGGTAATAAGTAATAAGTAATAAGTAAGAGGTTATGTAAAACTTACTGCATCAGTGTTAGAACAAGTTTCTGGCATAGCTTACATACTTATTCAGCAAGCCCTACATAGTCCTGTAGCTCAGTTGGGAGAGCACCTCTCTTACAAAGAGGATGTCGCAGGTTCGATTCCTGTCAGGACTACCAATTCCTACCCCCATAGCTCAGCGCATAGAGCAGCGCCCTTCTAAGGCGAGTGTCCCAGGTTGGAATCCTGGTGGGGGTGCTTCTTCTAAGCTATCAGTTATCAGCTTTTTTGCTGAAGCTCATCCCACAAGACAGCATTTTTCTCTGCTATGCGGTACATTGTTGCTCCCAATCGCATCCCCCTTGAATCCCCCTCCCGTCCCCCTTTGTATCCCCCTCCCGTCCCCCTTTGAAAGGGGGAAGCCAGAGGATGCTACGCTTTTGGTTTCACGGGAAGCCAGACGATGATACGCTTTGACTTCCACGGGGAAGCCAGAGGATGCTGCGCTTTTGGTTTCACGGGAAGCCAGACGATGATACGCTTTGACTTCCACGAGGAAGCCAGAGGATGCTTCGCTTCGACTTCCACGGGAAGCCAGAGGATGCTTCGCTTTGACTTCCATGGTAGTGGGAGCATCTTGCTCCCTAATAATTTACATTGCTCCCTAATAATCCACCTTCTAGGTAAGGGATTTGCTGTGGGAATGTAGCTCAATTGGCAGAGCAGGTGACTCTTAATCACTTGGTTGCGGGTTCAATTCCTGCCATTCCCATTTCTCCCAATTAGCGCTATTGAAAATTCCAATAAGGGTGGTTGGCATAGCGGCTGTGCAGCAGACTTTTAATCTGCACTAGATAGGTTCGACTCCTATACCACCCATTTCAAGAAAGCTGGGGGAGCTGGGGGAGAGGAATTGGAGCAAATCCTGGCAGTATTGCTACCAACTTTATCTACTGACAACCAAAAAAGTGAGGCACAATAGTGGTGATTATGTCCTTTTCTCCGCGTCTATCTCAACTACTATTTTTGAACGCAACTGCGCATTAAAGTGATGCCAATTTACTTTTATAGCACCCGTACACAACCCTATGGTTGTTTCTCCAACTTTTCCCGACATGGTTTTGAGCTAGATGAACTGTGGTGGATGACTAGCGAACATTACTTCCAAGCCCAGAAATTTGTCGATACCGATCCTGCTTGGTTCGACAAAATCCACTCAGCCAAAACCCCGAAAGAAGCGGCAAAAATGGGACGAAATCGCAACCATCCTCTCCGTAATGATTGGGAACAGGTAAAGGATGAGATTATGCAACGAGCCGTGTTGCAGAAGTTTCAAACTAATGCCAACATTCGCGAGATTCTTCTAGCTACTGGTGATGAATTAATTGTTGAGAATGCGCCTCATGATTATTACTGGGGTTGTGGTAAAGATGGCAGTGGCAAAAATAGATTAGGAGAGATTTTAATGGCAGTCCGCAAGATATTGCATTCATCAACCTGACACCTAACACCTAATACCTAAATGGGGACTTGATGTAACGGGAACATACGACTCTTGCACAGTCGTTACAGGGGTTCGACTCCCCTAGTCTCCATGATCAAAAATGGTGTCTGAAGTCGAAGTGGTCAAGACGCTAGCCTGTGAAGCTAGTCATTAGCGGGTTCGAGTCCCGTCAGACACCCTTGTGGAAGATGCCGCTGAATGGACGGCAAGCGGTCTTGAAAACCGTGGTATGGCAGCGATGTCGTAGGGGTTCGATTCCTCCATCTTCCTTTTCCCACCGGAAGCCGAGAAGCGAGGCACTGTGCTGATAACGCAGGGGTAGAAGGGGCAGTACCTTCCCGGTGGATCTTGTAGGGTTGGCAACGCCACATTGTTGGAGGCATTAGGATTGGTACCCAACTCCTTTGTGAACTTTGTGCCTTTGTGGTTCCTTCCTACAGAGATTACTCTTGCTGCACAATCGCCTTAAGTTGCTTCAAAATCCTCAAAACCGGATATAGTCCGTTTTCCCGATTTGCGATCGTAAACTCATCAGATAATGCATATTGAGGAGATTCTTGCCTAACCAGCTTAATATATTGAAAATGTTTACCATTAGTCACCAACCCAAAGAGGGGTTTTTCTTCCCTAGCACCAGACATCAAATAAACTAGCGCCTGGGGTAGTGCCACATCAATGCTAAATTGCTTATTTTTCGACTCAATCACCACTGTCCACAGGCGTTTAAGTGAAATGCCCACATCAACTCTACCACGCACCACCTCATCTTCGTCTTCAACAGCAATTTTGACCTCAGCCTCAGCTTGTGGATAAAAGGGATAACGTAGTAAACCTGCTAAGGACAGCAAAGGAGCTACAATTGATAATTTTACAATCTCCTCATGTAAGGGATACTTAGCCAGGGACAAAAAATCTTCCCGACTCCAGTCCAAGCACTGTTTTTCGTGTGTATTTAACTCCGGTAGTTCACCTTGCCACTCCCAAAAAAACTGCCATTGTTCAACCTGTTGCAGATTAAACTTTTCTTCAACTTCGTAGAGAGAAAGATTACTGGCTTGCATAATTTTAACCATGAGATTTTAGATTTTAGATTTTAGATTTTGGATTGAATTGATAAAACTGCCCCAGCAATGATAAACTAGGTTCGGTGAAACCGAAGTCGAACCCAACAGCATAAAGCTGGCAATTGATGCTCCCTCTCATAATCATAATACTCCCAAAACGGTTGTACTTAGGATAGTTAAAGTATTCTTATTGCTTCCATAATGCACGATGACAATTTTTATATATGAGAAATGATATTCTTGGAGAGAGAAAACTTATATGGCAACTGATGAATCATTAGAGTTTACTATTCAAGAAATTGATTCAAGCTCTGAACATATAGAAACAATAAGACGGCTGGGAGATGCTAACTCAGCTACCCTGGGTTTTTTACCGCGTGGAGCTTTTTATAGACTAGCAAATCAAGGTCGTATCCTTGCCTGTATATCTCCCGAAGTAGTCAGTATAATATATAATATAGGAACTTCAAATCTTACAGAGAAATGAGTCTGATGTCGCCAAACTTTCTTCTGCTCTCGATCCACCATAAGTACGCAAGCATGATATTTGAGGGCGCTAAGCGGGTTGAGCTGCGTAGAGTCAGACCTCGCCATCTCAATAATGGCGATTTTCTCCTGGTTTATGTGACTTCCCCTAAACAAGCTTTAGTCGGCTTGATTGAAGTTGAAAAAGTAGTTGAAATGGTTCCAGAAGAACTTTGGAAATTTGTCAAAGACAAAGCTGGAATTACTTACACAGAATTCAACAAATATTACGAAAACTCAGCAACTGGTTTTGCTATCTTCTTGAAAGAACCATCTAAATTTAATAAGCCAATAAAATTGGAACAATTAAGAAAAAATTGGTCTAATTTTCAACCACCACAATGCTATAAATACTTGAAGGATGGAGAAGTAAGTATTATTGAATCAATGACTCACCATAAGGTGTTATTGGTCTCAGAAAAACCAAAATATCATCAAACAGAGTTGTTATTAGAGAAATAACAAAATTAAGACGCGATCGCATCTTGGTAAGCGCTTGGATACCCAAGAGTTTATCGATCGCTGGTGTTGTGGTAGGATTTTTTCTAGCTCTTGCTGCTGAAACATTTAAGTTATTTTTTCCTAACCCTCCCAATTGATACCAAATGAGAAAAACAATTATCGGAGTCATGGGACCAGGGAATCATCCCACTGACATAGATTTACATCGTGCTTATCAATTAGGTCAACTTATTGCTCAGGAGGGATGGGTACTGCTGACTGGTGGAAGAAAAGCTGGGGTAATGGACGCTGCGAGTAAAGGAGCACAAGCAGCAGGTGGTTTAACTATTGGTATTTTGCCTGACGATAACACCAGTCAAATGTCCGAGGCTGTAGATATTGCGATTATCACCAATATGGGTAGTGCTCGCAACAATATCAATGTCCTCTCTAGTGATGTGGTGATTGCTTGCGGTATGGGCACTGGAACCGCTTCGGAAGTTGCCCTCGCTTTGAATAATGGCAAACAGGTAGTTTTATTAACAGATGACCAAGATAGTCAAAGGTTTTTTATTAGTCTGTCACCAGAACAAGTGTTTTTGGCAACTAGTCCAGAAGCAGCTATCGAGTTTGTAAAGGCAAGTTTGACAACAATTTTGTAGAGTAGCTAAAGTTAGGTGTTAGGTGGTAGGTGCTAGAGGATGCTATAAACTCAGCGAGTTGGGATTCGATTTCATCCCGTACAATTTGACGGTAGTCTAGGAAATGTTCTAGGTGAGCGAAATTAGTAATATAGGACGTAAAGACCCTAGGATTGTGTCTGAGAATTGAGAACAGCTGATGCCAAAATTGCCAGCGGGTCTTCCGCTTAATCCCTTCTCGCCAAACAATAATTAACAGTGCCCGAATTTCTATTAGTTTCAGCATTTGAAACTTCTTTTTGTGGGGCTTGGGTTGCATAGAAAGATAGTGTCGATAAACTCTTCCTAGGTAACGCTCTGGCTCATATAATTCCCAAAAACAACGGATATATTCTTGCGCTAGTTCTTCTATGGGGCGGCTCGTGATAAAGTTGGTCAAGGATGTTTGATTGCCTGTTGCCTTATCTTGCCCTTCCTCCTCTAGTAAGCGCCCCTCTTTTTTCAATCGCTCCCACAGCGCTGTATTCGGTAAAGCTTGCAGCATACTGAAAAAAGCGAAAGGAATGGCAGTTGCCTCGACAAAGTTTATAATGCGATCGCCTGCTCCTGGTTTTTCGCCATCAAAGCCCATAATAAAACCAGCCATAACTCGCAAACCGCTCTGATTGATTTTTTGGACGGCTTCAACGAGAGAGTTGCGGGTATTTTGGTATTTTTTGGTGAGGGTTAAGCTATCTGTATCTGGGGTTTCGATTCCGAGAAAAACAGCGGTAAAGTTAGCAGCAATCATTAAATCCAACAATTCCTGATCCTCTGCCAGATTTACCGAAGCTTCAGTGACTAGGCTGAAGGGATAGCCATGCTGGGCCATCCAGGGTGCTAATTCCCGGAGTAGCAGCTTAACATTGCGCTTATTGCCGATAAAGTTATCATCCACCACAAATACTGCTCGTCTCCAGCCCAATTCGTAGAGGGTTTGCAACTCAGCTAAAAGTTGTGCTGGAGTTTTGGTGCGGGGTTGACGTCCGTAGAGGGTAATAATATCACAAAACTCACATTGAAAGGGACAGCCGCGAGAAAACTGTACGGACATATCACTATAAGCATTCAGCTCTAGCAAATCATAGCGGGGAATGGGGGTCTGAGTAACATTGGGTTTTTCCCCATAGGCACGGAAAACCCCGGAAGTTTCTCCTCGCTTGATGGCTTCGACAAAGAGGGGAAGGGTAATTTCCCCTTCATCCAAAATCAGGAAATCCACTCCTGCTTCGCTAGCTTTCTCCGGGACAGAAGTCACATAAGGACCCCCTGCCGCCATTAATTTTCCCCGCTGTTTTCCTTGGCGGATGAGGTTGAGCATATCGGGTTTTTGGACAATCATACCCGAAACAATAACCACATCAGCCCATTCCCAGTCCGCTTCAGTTTCAGAGCGAACATTGCGGTCTACCAAGCGAAATTCCCAGGTTTGGGGTAGGATCGCTGCTACAGTAATCAGACCTAGGGGTGGTAGAGAAACCTTGCAGCCAATTAATTCTATTGCTTTTTCAAAAGACCAAAAGGATTTCGGAAACAGAGGGTATAAGAGTAAAACTCGCATGTTGAGCTGGTAGGTGGTAGGTGGTAGGTGTTAGGTGTCACGTAGGGGCGCACCGACGTGCGCCCTAAGGTGAGCGAAATTTTGTGTGGGATTTCCATTCTCCGCTTCCGGTGCGTCTCCCGCGTCCGGTGCGTCTGTTGAATCGTTTCCCCACCCCTTTTTTCCCTCACCCTGCGCCCTAGTACAGTTGTGCGCCCTAGTACAGTTAAACAGTGTATACTGGAGCAGCCAATATATATTTACCCACATTCCGCACCCTAAACTGTCACACACCCAATATCCTCCATTCCCAATTCCCCCATTCCCCAATTCCCAATTCCCAATTCCCAAATTCTGGAATAGGGTATTTTAGCTTGTAGATATAAGATATATCTGCGTTCCTGATGAGATGTTCCCTTTCCCGAATTTAACAACCAAGACCTCAAATCCTGTGATGCCTAGTTCCTCAGTTCTTGCCTCTGGCTCCATTATCCAGAACCGCTATCGTATTGTACGGGAATTAGGAAGCGGTGGTTTTGGACGTACTTACCTGGCTCAAGATCTTAATCGGTACAATGAGCATTGTGTCCTCAAAGAATTTGTGCCCCAATCCCAAAATCATCAGGAGTTACACAAAGCACAAGAGTTATTCCAGCGGGAAGCGGGTATGCTTTACCACCTACAGCACCCCCAGATCCCTCGCTTTCGAGAACTGATTCGGCTCAATTCAGGGGGTAAGGACTCTCTGCTTTTGGTGCAAGACTATGTAGAGGGTTTAACCTACAGCCAGATCTTAGAGCAGGGTAAGCGCTTTAGTGAAGCAGAGGTAATCCAATTACTCAGACAACTGCTACCGGTTTTGACCTATCTTCATTCCCAACAAGTCATCCATCGAGATGTTTCCCCAGATAATCTGATTCAGAGGAGTTCTGATGGGAAGCCAGTTTTAATCGACTTTGGTTGCGTTAAGCAGGTGGTAGCGACAGCAACATCCCACTCTTCTCTAGGAGTAGTGGGTACTGTTGTGGGCAAAAGGGGTTATGCTCCTGATGAGCAGTTGCGAGAAGGGAATGCCTACCCTGCTAGTGATCTTTATGCTTTGGCAGTCACGGTTTTGGTCTTGCTCACAGGGAAAGAGCCTGCCGAGCTTTACAATATTTCCCAAGGAAATTGGAGTTGGCGGCAAGATGTGAGCCTGAGTCAGACTCTCAACTCAGTATTGGAGAAAATGCTAGCTTATCGACCCCGCGATCGCTATCAATCAGCACAGGAAGTACTCCAAGCTTTGGGAACCTATAAGCCCTCCCACCCATCTCCTGCACCAGTAGTTGCTCATCCTCAGCCTCCTAAAACTAAGAGTATTGTTTCCCGTGTTGGGACTCAAGTCTTAGCTCCGGGCAAGAAATTCGTAACTAGGTTTACCTCTTTCTGGAATAAAAAGCAACAGTCTACGGACAATGAATTGCAGGTTATTAGGAAGGTAATGACCATTGCCTTGTTGACGATAGTTGCTGTTGTTGGGGTCACTAAATTAGGCTCTTTTTTCCTAAGGTTGCCTCAGTTCAAGTTGCCGGAGATTCCCCAGTTACCGAAGATTCCCCAGTTACCTGAAACTGACTTACCCAACGAGCCGAGTCCTTCTCTTAATTCCTCAGAGCAAGAGCGACAGCAAAGAATTTTTGAGCGAATTAAAGCGCTCAATCAGGATGAAGGAGCTTTTTATCAGCAAGTCAATGATTTATTCTATGCCCAACATCCAGAAATACAAGGACGCAGTCTGACTGCTCAACCAGAAGATGCTCAGTTACGAGAGGATTGGTATCAGATTGCTGAGGAATTACTGGAACAGTTGGAATAGGGAATTGGGAATTGGGAATAGGGAATTGGGAATTGGGAATTGGGAATTGGGAATTGGGAATTGGTAACAGGCAACAGAGAGTAAGGGAGAGGAAAAGGTATTTTGACTCATTACTCATTACTCATTACTCATTACTTATCCTACGAGGAGTTTAGCTAATGACCACGGAACGGTTTAAAAAGTTCACCATATTACACTCTAATGATATGCATGGAGACTTTCTGGCAGAGGCTACGGGTCTGGCAGAGGGTCATGTAATTGGTGGTATGTCCCTGCTTTCGGGATATATTAATCAGGTACGCCAACAGGAGAAAAACGTACTGTTTGTCATTTCTGGTGATATGCTCCAAGGTTCGATGATTGATACGGAATACCAGGGTATTTCCACTATCGAAATTATGAATTACTTGGCTCCTGATGTGGTGACCTTGGGGAACCATGAGTTGGACTATGGGTTGCCTCACTTACTGTTCCTGGAAAAGATGGCCAATTTCCCGATTGTCAATGCCAACTTATATATTAAAAAATATCAGAGACGTTTGATGAATCCCTATCTGATCCTCAATGTAGATGGATTTGATATTATGTTCATTGGGATTGTTACCGAGGAAGTTCTCAAGTCATTGAAAAAGGATAAGAGTATTGGCACTTTTATCGATCTTGCCGATGCAACCTCAGAAATTGGGAAGATTTGCAATGCTTACAAAAATGATGATATCGATTTAACAGTTATTCTCACCCACATCGGTTTTGAAGAGGATAAAAAACTAGCGGCAATGCTAGACCCGGAATGGGGTGTAGATTTGATTATTGGTGGACATTCCCATACCTTTTTAGAACAACCAGCCGAAGTTAACAATATTCTGATTTCCCAAGCAGGAGTCGGTACGAACCAAATTGGGCGTTTTGATATTGTGGTTGATGACGATACCAATAGTATTGTTGAATGGGAGTGGCAACTGCTGCCGGTGGATAATAATTTGGCGACCCCCGATCCCGAAATTGCAAAGTTGATTGCCTGTTTCCAAGAAGAGGTAGACCGCAAGTATAATCGACTAATTGGCAGATTAGCGCGTAAGCTGACTCATCCTTGGCGTAACCAAGAAACGGAATTGGGGAATTTACTGGCTGATATTTTTGCTCAAATCGATAACCTGGATGTGATGTTTATGGCTAGTGGTTCCATCCGGAGCCAAGAATTAGGACCTCCAGTTACTCTGAGTAGTCTGAGAACTATTTTACCTTACCAAGATAGTCTCTATAAATTTACAGTAACGGGAGCACAGCTAACTCAGATATTTTCCTATATTATGAGGGCGGAAAACCGCATTGAGGGTGAAGGGGCGTATTTTCAGGTCAATCAAGGTGTTAAAGCGGTTTATAATGAAGGGGAAAAGAGGCTGGAGTCTTTGAGTATTCAGGGACAAGCTGTAGCAGATGAGCAACAATACAGTATTAGTATCGAAAACTATAATTACCAAAATTCCGATGATAATTTAGGGATCACCCAGGAAGAGTTGACCAAATTAGCTCAACCAAAGGTAATCGCTACCAATTATCAAGATGTCCTGGAAGAGTACTTTAGCTATCATCAGAATATTAATGCTCGGATTGAAGGGAGGTTGGTTTATCTGTAGGGAATTGGGAATTGGGAATTGGGAATTGGGAATTGGCTTCTTGCCTGTGTCAATTTTTATTAGTTGCTTGCATTGGCTGTTGTTGTTTGCTATTATTATTGAATAATGGAATAGGTGTGCGCCTATAGATAGAGTATGGGAGAATAGCGATCGCATCTTAATCTCTTTGTGGTACATTTTTGGAAATTAACCACAAAGACACAAAGAACACAAAGAAAGATAAGGAGAAGTCAAAATGTAGGGGCGGGTTTAGGGTCACGGTTATCGAATTTAACGACAATTTTCAAACAAAACCCGCCCTGACGGTAACCGGGGAATAAAGAATTGGTGATTAGGCATAGGTTACGCTAACCGGGGAGGTGTTGAGCAGGTTTTGCTCTCTATATTCGGGTAGTAGATCCCCGACTTCTTCTACCGGAATGCCTGAATTAATTACGATTACAACCAAGAAGTCGGGGATCTTGAGCGTCACCTGAAGTGAGGAAAGGTGATAGTTATTAGCTGCGATCGCGTGCTTGTTTCCACCTCGGCTATTGTTGTTTGCTATTATATTGAATAATGGAGTGGGTGTGCGCCTATAGATAGAGTATGGGAGAATAGCGATCGCACCTTAATCTCTTTGTGGTACATTTTTGGAAATTAACCACAAAGACACAAAGAAACACAAAGAAAGATAAGGAGAAGTCAAAATGTAGGGGCGGGTTTAGGGTCACGGTTATCGAATTTAACGACAATTTTCAAACAAAACCCGCCCTGACGGTAACCGGGGAATAAAGAATTGGTGATTAGGCATAGGTTACGCTAACCGGGGAGGTGTTGAGCAGGTTTTGCTCTCTATATTCGGGTAGTAGATCCCCGACTTCTTCTACCGGAATGCCTGAATTAATTACGATTACAACCAAGAAGTCGGGGATCTTGAGCGTCACCTGAAGTGAGGAAAGGTGATAGTTATTAGCTGCGATCGCGTGCTTGTTTCCACCTCGGCTATTGTTGTTTGCTATTATATTGAATAATGGAGTGGGTGTGCGCCTATAGATAGAGTATGGGAGAATAGCGATCGCACCTTAATCTCTTTGTGGTACATTTTTGG
>JAAHGR010000031.1:0-3000 GCA_010672425.1 Symploca sp. SIO2E6 | reverse complement strand
GCGTGCTTGTTTCCACCTCGGCTATTGTTGTTTGCTATTATATTGAATAATGGAGTGGGTGTGCGCCTATAGATAGAGTATGGGAGAATAGCGATCGCACCTTAATCTCTTTGTGGTACATTTTTGGGAAATTAACCACAAAGACACAAAGAAACACAAAGAAAGATAAGGAGAAGTCAAAATGTAGGGGGGAGAAGTGGCACTACAGTTTGAATGGGACACAAACAAAGCCACAGTTAACTATCAAAAGCACGGAATTAGTTTTGATGAAGCTAAGACAGTATTTAACGATCCTTTTTCCATAACGATCGCTGATTCGGAACATTCCCTTGATGAAGATAGATATATTGATATTGGATTATCAGCTAGAGGTAAAGTTTTAGTAGTAGTTTACACAGAACGAAAATCTATAATTCGGATTATCAGTTGTCGTTCGGCTACGGCTAGGGAAAGGAGAACCTATGAACAACAGTCATACTAATATGAATCCCATAGATGAGGATATGCTACCTGAGTACGATTTTTCTGGTGGTATTCGGGGAAAACATTATCAAGAATATCGACAAGGACATACGGTGACAATTCATCAAGCAGATGGCACAAAAGTAGTGCAGCACTTCACGATGGCAGAAGGTACTATAATGCTCGATCCTGATGTACGGCGATTTTTTCCGGATGCAGAAGCTGTAAATCATGCACTACGCACATTGATTCATCTAATCCCTAACCAAAGTAACCGTAAACAGATGGGAGAATAGCGATGGCATCTTAATCTCTTTGTGCTCTTTGTGACTTTGTGGTAAATTTTCTAGAAATTAACCACAGAGGCACACCAGGACACAGAGAGAGATGAGGGAGATAAGGAAGACAAGGAAACAATTTCCAATTCTTCATTCTCAATTCTCAATTAGCGGAAGTCATGGAAAAGGTTATCGAGGAGATGAAGTCTCAGCCGTCAGCAATTCAGAATTCGGGCAAGTTGGCGGAGAAAATTAATGCTCTCTTCCAAGGAAGTACAATTTCTGGAGGTAATGTCGGAAATTATGGAGATATTTCAGGAAACACGGGAGTCTTCCAGAATAGTCCAATTAAAGGTAACGTTACAATTTGACTGAATTCGTCCGACAGGGAACGGACAAAGTTAAATCCCCTTACTGCAATACCCAATAATCTGCCCTACAGCGGTGTGATTAAATTTGTGGGACGGGATGATGCCCTTTCCAGTTTACACCACAAGTTGCGGGAAAGGGAGCGAGTGGTTATTTGTGCCATCGCGGGAATGGGAGGAATCGGGAAAACGGAATTAGCACTACAATATTCTCTGTCTCATCAACAAACTTATGCCGGTGGTATTTGTTGGTTGCAGGCTGGGGAAGTTGATGTGGGAACTCAGATTGTTAATTTTGCCAGAACCCAATTAGACTTGCAGCCACCGGATGACAGGGAATTAAAGGATCAGGTAAGTTACTGCTGGCGCCGTTGGCGAGAAGGGGAAGTGTTGATCGTGCTGGATGATGTTCGGGATTATCAAGATGTACAATCTTATTTACCTTCATCGGCTCAATCACGGTTCAAGCTACTGATTACCAGCAGGCGGCAATGGTTGGGTGAGTCTTTTGAGCTATTGAATTTGGAGGTTTTGTCGGAGGATGATTCTTTAGAGTTGTTAGTGTCGTTTGTGGGAGAAAAGCGTATCGCCAGGGAAATCAACCAGGCACAACAGCTTTGTGGAGATTTGGGATATTTGCCTTTGGGATTGGAGTTAGTTGGGCGCTATTGGAAACGGAAACAAGATTTGTCACTGGCTCAAATGCGGCAAAGATTGGGATTGTCACATCGCTCATTGGAAAAACACTCTTCTGATATGACGGCAAAAAGGGGAGTAGCTGCGGCTTTTGAGCTGAGTTGGCAAGAATTAGATGAGTCTGCTCAAGAGTTAGGATGTTTACTGAGTATCTTTGCTTTAGCACCTATTCCTTAGCTAAGGATAGCTTAATGCTTAACTTCCACACCCGCCAAGAGTTTAAACTCTTGGCTAATAGCTAAAGTCCACTTAAGTGGACTGAAGATTGAGTCATCTAAAGATGACTTTAGCTTAAGCCAAGGAACTTAAGTTCCTTGTGGGGTAAAGGTTTTACGTTAAGTTGACACCAATGGTTTAGGGTCACCCTTATCGAATTCAACGACAATTTTCAAACAAAACCCGCCCTGACGGTAACCGGGGAATGAAGAATTGGTGATTAGGGATAGGTTACGCTAACCGGTAACGTTGTTGGGCGGGTTTTGAGCCTATATTTTGGTCGAATGGGATAGGTTATTGCGCTTACCCGCCCCTACAATATTAAATTTGAGAATTGAAAATTGAGAATTGAGAATTGTTAATTGCTGTAGGGGCGGGTTCGCTCAATATTTTTCTCTTCAATTATAACTTAACCTTTCCCCGCCCCGGCGTCTGGTGAGCTTATCTTGGGTTATACCGGGGCGGGTTTATCTCATTGGCTGGTCGATGTGCTAGATGGCTGGTGAACCCGCCCCTACAATATGGAACATTCTATATCTATCTACAGGCGCAAACCTATCCCATTATTCATAATAATAGCAAAAAACAGCAGGAAATACAACCAAATCCTCAAAAACTAGAGAGAATTTGCGTTGGGTTTCGCGAAAGCTACACCCAACCTACAATACCGAAGTAATTGCACCTTACCCAAGGTATCTGATAAGCGATCGCTTGGGTAGTAGATCCCCGACTTCTTCTACCGGAATGTCTAGCTAATTACGATTGCAACCAAGAAGTCGGGGATCTTGGGCGTTAGCGATCGCTTCTGTTTGAGGAGTAGCATTGCTGACAATTTTCAAACAAAACCCGCCCTAACGATAACCGGGGAATAAAGAAAGAATCGTTGATTAGGGATAGGTTACGCTAACCGGTGACGTTGTTGGGCGGGTTTTGAGCCTATATTTTGGTCGAATGGGATAGGTTATTGCTAAACCTGCCCC
>JAAHGR010000309.1 GCA_010672425.1 Symploca sp. SIO2E6 | reverse complement strand
TACTGGTGCCTGGGCAGCAGTACTAGGCATTACCTGCATTAAGCCAATGGCACCGGCTGTAGATTGGACATCCGGTTCAAATCTGGACTCCTGGCGAATCAAAGCACTCACTAATAGGGGATTGAGATTGCGCTGTTGTGCCTCAGTCATAATTGCCTCGGCAAAAGGTAACGGATACAAGCCATGCCAGTAAGTGAGTTTTTGACAAAGAGCCAGGTATTCGGCTTGCTCTTCTGGTGTTTCTCGATCCTCAAGTTTCGAGATCTGAGAAATCCCTTGCAGGTGTTCTCCCACGCCTATTAGTATCAAACCATTAGTGAACTGTTCAGCGACCTGGGGATGGAGTCGGTTTTGAAATTCTGCCTGCCATAGAGCCCAAGCATCCCGATTTTGTCCCAGTTGGTATAATTCTTTCAAGGCCGCAGAACCTAACGGCAGTAAGGGTCTTACCGCAGGAACTACTACTTTGGGTTGTTTCTTACCCACCGTGGAAAAGTCTCCCACATCCCAACCTAGATGTACTGCAGACCGCCAAGCGTAGTAAGACTGGGGATAGTTAGCCACGACTTGTTCAAAAATCGCTTCGGCATCCTGCTGACGCCCCAGTTGGCTTGCCCATTTGCCTGCCCAAAAACCTGCTTGACGTGCTGGCTCACTATGAGGATTTTCTGTAAGTATTGGTTGTGCCCAGGTCAAAGCTGACTCTACATTTCTCCTTTTTGCCTGAACCTGGGCCATCTGCCACCGATATTCTGCTGCTGCATCAGAAGTACCGTATTTACTTAGCAACAATTCCCGTGCTTCTACCGCTGCTTGCTCACTGCCGAGACGTCTGAGAACTTTAGCTTTGGCTAACAGAGCATCCCCAGCTTGATCGGGAAATTGGTCGATTGCTTGGTCAAGGTAAGGTGCAGCTTCAATGTCTAGTTCGAGTTTAGCAATTTGGATCAGAGCCCTAGCAGTTTCTTGATCGTTAGGAAACTCTTGCACCATCTTCTTATAGGCACGTTTGGCTTTGGTGGACTTTCCTGCCAATTGGAGTCCCCTAGCTGCTAGGTAGGCATTTTTGGCCGTTGGTGCAGCTTGGGCATAAGCATTACTAGCTTGACCGTATTTTCGGTCTTTCCAGTAGCCAAGAGCGATCGCTTCCCAATCTTCTGGCTCAATGATGGCTCGGTCTTTACCATTTACAGCTTTACCATAATTGCTTACTAACTGGTCTAACACTGGGATAGTTTCTGATTGCTCAAAAGCATATCTTGCCAGCAACAGCATTAGTTCTGGCTGCTTGGGCTCTTCTTGTAGCCGCTGCCGCATCAGTTCCAAAATAAGGGGATGAGAAGGATATTTAGCGATCGCCTCCTCCCAGTGTTTAGGATCTTCTGGGGCAAATTTATATAGTTCTTGTATTTGTTGGAGGGTGCTAGTATCTGCCGAGGAAGCAACCTTCAGTTTGTCGAAATGGACAGAATCCTCTGATAACAAAGCATACAAGGCTTCAGCCGCCACTGGATTATGGGAATAGTATTTGAGTAAATCTTCCCAAGTTTTCTGGGCTTTAGCCTGATCTCCAATAATTTCGTAAGCTTGCGCTCTTTTAAAAATAATGTGTGCTGCTAATACTGGATATTCTCCTTCCAATCCTTCCAACCAACGGAGTGCCTCTTCTCCTTGTTGCTGCTCAATCAAATCCGCTGCCAACAGATAACGAGCTCGGGAACGATCAAGGGATTTTTTTCCTTGGGCAATTTCTTTGAGTGGTTCCCGCCGCTGGGCAACTGCTGTAGAAGCTAGTCGCAACACAGGGGTCTGTGCATTATCTTCCCGAGTGATGAAACTATGTACCTGAAACTGAAACAACCTAGCTCTTTGTCCCAGCCTACTGTTCGGATTGATCGCTAACAAGGTCATTCCCATGATTAGTGACAACAGTCCGATACCTGAAGACAGTGCCAGTTGTTTTCTCTGTTCTTTGCGCCTTGAGGTACTGTAGGGGGAAAAAATCGGGCGATGTTTTTTCATGAACCTTTTGGTAATGTATATTCAGCTCCAATCGGGGTAATACAGCAATCTTACGAGAGTTGCTCACACAAGACACCAGTAAATTCAGAAATATACCACTAATTGAGCTCAAAAATTCATGGATCGGGGAAAAATAGTTGCAATTATCACGGGAGCAGTTTCCATACTGTTGGCAATCGCTTATCTGCTCATTGTCCAACTTTTGGACTTCAGGGGGGAAATGATACCAGCCCCTGTTTCTCTAATTTGTTATCACATTGTTAAATTGTTAAATTGTTAAATTGTTGAATTGCTTGTTTGCGATCGCCTGTAGGGGCGGGTTCAGGGATCACCTTGCCTATTTTCCCAAATATTGCCTTTCATACCTGCCCTGCCGCAACCTCCCGGTTAACGTAACCTATATTATGGTTGTTGGAGTAGAACAATGCCAAAGATTTTGCAGCCAGAGGCTAACTATACATTTCGCTCATTCTTTGAGCTACCGAATGACCCAGATGAAATATTGGCCGAATTTGAGTACAGTTATACTCAGGCACGACTATCTTTACCGAAAACGACAAAACCTTTATCAGGACTAGAGAGTTTACAAGCACAGATTGAAGCAACGTTGCCCTATGTACAACTGACGAGTGAGGTGGCAAAACGAGAGGTTTTGGTAGCTCCAGTGCTGCTGCGGGTAGCGACTCTTTGCCACCGAGTGTTGCGATTTGAGTATCCCCTCAAGGTGAATAATTGGCTCCAGGGTAATTTAGACTATTTGATCCGAGCGGAGCAACAAGTCGTCGTTGTGGAGGCAAAGCGAGATGATCTAACTCGTGGCTTCACACAATTAGCAGTGGAGATGATTGCTCTCTCGCTACTGGAGAATGCGCCGCGCTACATTTATGGTGCAGTCACAATTGGTAGTTTTTGGGTGTTTGGTTGCTTAGATAAAGAAACAAAGCTTGTGACTCAGGATATTGGAGGGTACAAAGTGCCGGATGATGTGGAAGATTTGGTGCGGGTGTTGGTGAGTATTTTGGACTGAAGTCCCTAAAGATGCTTATTACTCTTGAGAAAGAAGGCTCCAAGGCAGAGGGCAGAAGGCTCCAGGGCTCTAAGGGAAGCTGACTTGTTTTTCTTCTTCTTTTTGGACTGAAGTCCTACTACTGCTCATTACTCATTACTCATTACTTACCATTGCTACTAACTTGACCTCAAATTCTGCTGCTTGTGTAACTATCTCCATAACTTGTAAGGGATAACCTCTGTACTTAACAATTTTCTTGGCTTTAGCTTTGGCTTGACCTGCCGAAGCAAATTTCATCGCTCCTTGCCAGTGAGGACACCAATCTAATTTTTCCATACCTCCCAATGACTCCAAGGATGCTAAGTAATTATTGCTCTTAGGTTCCAATAGTACATACTGGGATTTGCTAGTAGTGCTATGGGCAATACTTTGCTCTTGGAGGTGACGTTGTTGCTTTAGCTTGGCAGCACGACCCATGAAAAACCTCTTAGTATTTTTAATAGATAGTTAATTTGCAACCTGAGAGAGGCTGCTAGTCATGAATATCAGTATACTAGATAACAAAGTTCGCATTGAACTGGAATGGTATGAGCAACTGTGGGCTTTTCACTTGAGTAACAGTTTTGAGATTCCCTTGGCTCACATTACTCGTGTGACGATGGACGAGCCTCCGAGTAGCTGGACAGAAATCCGTGCCCCTGGTACTTTTGTTCCGGGGTTGATCAAAGCTGGCACTTACTACACTTCTAGAGGAAGGGAATTCTGGTACGCTACTAAGGATAACGATTACTTGGTCTTAGAACTCCAGGATGAACCCTTCAAAAAAATGGTTTTTACCCTAAGCGAAAATCAATTGTGGGCAGAACGGATTAGTGGGGAATTGAGAATTGAGAATTGAGAATTGGGAATTGGGGAATTGGGAATTGGGAATTGGGAATCATTAGTGTCAACTTAACGTAAAACCCATACCTCACAAGGAACTTAAGTTCCTTGGCTTAAGCTCAAGTCATCTTTAGATGACTCAATCTTCCACTCCACGCTTTGTGGACTTTAGCTATTAGCCTTGGTTTAATATTTTTTTGTGCCCACAAATGTGGGTACAGTCAATTTCCTAGTCAAGCGATCGCTTCTGAATTCTGACTCCTACTCTTATTCAGCAAACCCTATGTAGTTTTCAGCAATCAACTTGGTAGAGAAGGGGAATGCTGGCTCTAGGTTGGGGGTGTAGGGTATAGGGTGTGGGGTGTAGAGAAGCAGCAAACTTCAAGGAACATGATGATGAGCTACAATTTACCAAAGTCAGAGAAGCTGAAGCTTTTTGTAGTTGATGACCACGAATTGATGCTGGGTGGCACCATCGGTGCTCTCCGACAGCAGTATCCCAAAGCAGAAATTTTAACAGCTAAAACCCTCCAGAATGCTCTGGAGCAAGTGGCAAGATTTCAGCCTGACCTGGCTATTATAGATGTTTCGATTCCAGAAACCTTGGGGAAGATAGCGAAAATTGAGACAGGGATTAAATTCTTGCAAACCGTGATGCAGCAGTATCCTGATCTTAATCTTGTTGTCTTAAGTAGTTATGTCAAAGCGCTGGTAAGGATTAAGGATGAGATTGATGAGCATCAGGGGGGGTTCACGGTGGTGGATAAAGGTCTGCCTTCTCTGGAGATGTTAAACCGAGTTGACTGGTCATTGAAAGGATTTACCCATACTAAAGACC
Organism: Symploca sp. SIO2E6; assembly: GCA_010672425.1. Taxonomy (GTDB): domain Bacteria; phylum Cyanobacteriota; class Cyanobacteriia; order Cyanobacteriales; family Coleofasciculaceae; genus Caldora. Next base: position 4,070 of record JAAHGR010000309.1, on the reverse strand, counting down.
TCAGGATGCTTAAAGGGGAGATCAAACCTGAGTGGCTCGAGGTACTCACCCTAGCATTTCAGGAGAAATTGCAAGATAAGGCAATTGCTGAGCATATGCATATCGCTACCCGAACTGTGCTTCACTATTGGACGAAAATTCGAGATGTTTTGGGTGTTTATCCTGAAGAGGGGAAGAATCTCCGTATTCAAACCGAGATGCGGGCCAGAGAAGAAGGGTTTATTGATTAAGCAATTAAGGAAGGAAGAAACTGTTGTCGCGTAGTCTGTGGCGAACTATAAGTAAGGAAATTGGTATTTGGCGTCTAGGAGCATTGCCAGGAATTGTGGTCATTGGACTGGTAATTTTGCTCCGCCTCAATGGTTTGCTGCAAGTGCTAGAATGGATCACCCTCGATACTTTTCTGCGTCTGCGTCCTGCTGAACCAATCGATGAACGGATTGTTATTGTTGGCATTAATGAGGAGGATATTCAGGATGTAGGCAGCTATCCCATACCGGATCAAGAAATTGCCGGACTACTCCAGAAATTGCAAACCTACAAACCGAGGGCAATCGGTCTGGATATTGTGCGGAATATTCCCGTTAATCCCGGTCACAATGAACTTGTTGCTATTTTCGAGGAGTGGGACAATATTATGGGGATTGAAAAAGTATTACTCAATAAAATTGCTCCACCTCCCAATTTACCGTCTACACAAGTGGGTTTTTCTGATACCCTGCTTGATGGAGACAAAAATGTCCGGCGTTCTCTTCTCGGGACACCGATTGACCAAGGATACAAGTTCTCTTTATCTCTCCTGCTAGCAGAAACTTATTTAAAAGCTGAAGGCATTTCCCTAGAAAATGGAATTCAAGACCCTCATGCCATGAGGTTTGATGCAACAGAATTACCCCGCTTTTTAGCCGATTCCGGTGGATATGTGGGAACTGATGATTTTGGGGTTCAGGTACTGCTTAATTATCGCAATGGTCAACAACGGTTTCGTACCCTATCCCTTAATAAGCTCAAAACCGGGAATTTTAATCCCAGTTGGATTCGCGATCGCGTTATTATTATTGGTATCACTGCCCCTAGCATTAAAGACTTTGTGAATACTTCTGCTATTGCTGGTCTCAGTCCCGTTGGCCAGATTTATGGAGTGGAGTTTCATGCTTATTCTACTAGTCAAATTCTCAGTGCCGTGTTGGATGGGCGGGTTCTTTTCAAAACTTGGTCAGATCCGTGGGAATATCTCTGGATTTTAGCTTGGGGTTTTCTGACTATTGCTATTGCTAGACTCACTCAATCCCCATCACAAAATCTGCTTGCCGTTGTCGTGGTTAGTTTGGGATTAGTGGGAGTTGGTTATGGGTTATTAGTTTGGGGTTGGTGGATTCCAGTAGCACCCGTCTTATTAATGTTAGTCACCAATAGTTTGCTAATTCCTGTTTTCTACCAATATGACCAAGCTTTGAGGTCTCAGATAGATGTGCGCCAACAGACTATCGAGCAAACATTTAATGTCATTCATAATGGACCAATGCAAACCCTAGCCTACGTGATGACGCGCCTGCAAAACCAGGATTTACCTCCAGATGAATTGCTGTTGAAACTCAAAGATATCAAGGATGAAATCTGGGAAGTTGCAGAGTACCTCCAACAAGAAGCTTTGACTCAAGAAGACACGATCCGTCTCAGAAGTAACCGCAAACTACAATTACAGCTTCCCATCAGTGAGCTGTTCTATGCGGTTTCTCGGGAAACTTTGGCAGGTAATCTGCCTCACTTTCAAACCCTCAAGGTGAAAGCGATTAAATTTGAGCCGATTCCGGAACGATATTTAACTATTGAGCACAAGCGAGAACTCTGTCTGTTTCTGGAAGAATCTTTATGCAATGTCGGGAAACATGCCCAAGGAGTGACTCGCCTCAGTGCTACTGGAACCAACAACGGCAGCTGTTATACTCTGAGTATTAAAGATAATGGTTCCGGTATTAGTTCATCTCGGGAAAATCGAGGAACCAAACAAGCAAGAAATCTTCAGGAACAACTAGGAGGAGAGTTTAGGCGAGAGTCTCTTGCTCCCCGAGGAACTCAGTGCGAGTTAACCTGGAATCTAGCAGGTCGGCACTGGAGTTTTGGTAGAATCAGATATGGTTTGAAATCGTTTTTTTCGTAATGGAAAATTGGGAATGTAGAATGTAGAATGTAGAATTTAGAATTTAGAATTTAGAATGTAGAATGTAGAATTTAGAATTTAGAATGTAGAATGTAGAATGTAGAATGTAGAATGTAGAATGTAGAATGTAGAATTTAGAATTTAGAATTTAGAATTTGGGGATAAATAACTTACTCATTACTCATTACTCATTACTCATTACTCATTACTCATTACTCATTACTCATTACTCATTACTCATTACTCATTACTCATTACTCATTACTCATTACTCATTACTCATTACTCACTACTCATTACTCATTACTCATTACTCATTCAGAAAACCCCAATTATTAGGATAAGGCAGTCCTCATGAAAAAAATTTCACCACCATCCATGAAAATTCTTTTCTCCGCGTCTCCGTGTCTCCGCGTCTCCGCGTCTATTTTCTTAGGCTTATCGTTACTAATAACTCCAGCTGCTATAGCTGGTTACAATCCCCCTGCGGATCAGAAGCCTCCTCCAGATGACTATTCCGATGGAGGAAACGCCGGTTCTAGAGGTGGGTGCGAAGGTGATGGGACATCCTTAGCTGCCTTGGATACCTCTACTCAAGGAATACCCTTAACTCTCTTGGCTCCTCAGAGTCATGTGGGCAAAACCGTTGCGACTCGTCCGACTTTTGCTTGGTTTGTTCCTGACTCTACCAGCAAACCGATGGAATTCAGGATCTATGAATACAACTCCAACGGTGACATTCAACCAATCGGTGAACCAATTTCCTGGCAGAGTTCCCCCGGTATTATACCGTTCACTTTACCAAAAGAGGGACCAGATCTTAAGGTCGGTCACACTTATATGTGGCAAGTCACCATCTTATGTAACCCCAATAACCCATCCAACGATTTAATTGCGAGGGGATATCTTGAGGTGGTAGAAGTGCCTGCGGATTGGGAAAACCTGTTGCTCGATCGCTCAACTGCATCCGACTTCTATGCTGCTGCCGGTTTATGGTACGATGCCCTAGGGGCAGCCCTAAAGTTAGCTGAGGAATCTAGGTTGGGAGAATTTGGTTCAACTCGATTAGAAGAATTGGCTGAATTAGAGGCAGTTGGACTAACACAGGAAGATGAAGAGTATCAACGGATTGAGGATTTAAGGCAGATAGCTGTAGGAATGTAGAATGTAGAATGTAGAATTGGGAATTGGGAATTGGGAATTGGGAATTGGGAATACAATTACGAGAATTTGTAGGGGCGGGTTTAGGGATATGATCAGGACATCAACGATAACCTCAAAACAAAACCCGCCCTGTCGATAACATTGGGGATGAGCGATCGCCTACACCCAATATCATTCTCAATTCTAAATTCTCAATTCTACATTCTACATTCCCATTACCCGCCCTGTCGATAACCTTGGGGATTAGCGATCGCCTACACCAAATATCATTCTCAATTCTAAATTCTCAATTCTACATTCTACATTCCCATTACCCGCCCTGTCGATAACATTGGGGATGAGCGATCGCCTACACCCAATATCATTCTCAATTCTACATTCTCAATTCTACATTCTACATTCTCAATTAAAGAATGTAGGTTGGGTCGAGGCAACGAGACCCAACACAACTCCCTCCCGTGTTGGGTCTCGCTATCGCTCTACCCAACCTACCTATTCTACTCTCAATTCTCAATTCTCAATTCTCAATTCTCAATTCTCAATTCTCAATTCCCAATTCCCAATTCCCAATTCTCAATTCCCAATTCCCAATTCCCAATTCCCAATTCCCAATTCCCAATTCCCAATTAAAGCCAATTACCAATAAGAATAAACGGAGCCCAATAGGCAGGATGGGCATAGGCATTTTTAATTTCCTTGTTATCTTTAGCCTCAATTAAGGTTCGTTGAGCGGCTCTTAAGGCTT
>JAAHGR010000308.1 GCA_010672425.1 Symploca sp. SIO2E6 | reverse complement strand
TTGGGGTTGGAAGAACGATCACACAAGATTGGCACTTGTGCATGTGCCTTCGAGACGTTCATTCCTAGGGCGACTGTCATCACAAAGAATAGACAGGCTAGAATTTTTAGCGCTTTTTCCATTTAACCTCCATTGTACCTTATATGGCATTTTTTTGAGCAGAATGAGATACAGATCAAGCCTTACTCATTACTCATTACTCATTACTTCTTCGGTGACTAGATTTTAGGACGAACCGTGAAAAGTCAGCTCAGTGTTACTAATACTCAGTCCAGATTTTAAATGACGTATTATCTCCCGTCGCATCTACTAAGATAAATCCGTAGTGCCTGTAGTAATAGCACCGGGCTGGTGTATCATCGCTAAAATAGATAGCAACACATTCTTGCTTCTTCTGACAAAATTTCTTGCATTGTTCCGCAAGGTCACCCCCTGGTGCTACCGCCACAAAATCTTCCCCGACTGTCCCTATTGGGTTCAACTTGATATTCTTTTCATATGCTGACATCTCCGTCGCATTGGCAACATCAGCCATTGCCACGAAGCTTACTCCAACTAAGAACAGGACTAGCACCCATCCTGCCAAAATCTTCTTCATCCTTTCCATGATTTGACTTCTCCTATGATCTTCATGTGCTGAAGATTACGAGCAACATAGGAGGTAATGGTAACACTATTTCGATGAAGGTTTATCCTGTGATTTCGGCTGGTGTCAATTAATATTAGTTTGGTAATTTAGGTATGGTGATAAGATTTAATAATCTAAATCTTTGCTAGTGCTATAACTTTGTATGAATGGGAAAAGTTGATAATTGACAAAAAAGGCAAAACTGTAACATGATAATACTGTTCCCACCATAAATTCCAGTTGAGATAGAAAGCCTTGTCTGGCATGGCTAATACCAAATCCGGGTTAGTTACACTCGTGGAAAACCGCGAAGTCTTGTAGAGACGTTGCCTGCAACGTCTCTACAGGGTCAGATATAATATCAAATCCGGTGGAAATGAAAAAAGCATGGGCATCCTTCTTTCCATCCCGTAGCTCCATTACATGGGGTTATTCATCATTCATTATTTCCCTATGACCAGGGATGATATTGGGTAGATCCCCATCCGTTGGAATCTTACCCATATTTTCCCTGTCTTTTTAGCTATCACTATTATACATTGAATTAACAGAGTTGGCAACCTATCTGGGGAAATTTCTAGGTGATGCCCTGCTGCTGCCACTTCTAGGGTTTCCTGAGGAGAAACTGTGACGCAAAAGTTTTTTGGCTCGATTTGGGGAAAAGTAGGCAATTTTAGATTTTAGATGGTCGGCAGAATAAGATCATACTATTCCTGAAGGAATGACAAATAACAAATGACCAATGACGCTTGTATCCCACGTAATGCAAGTCGTGGGATGAGCTTAACTCAATTATCAGCTAATGGTGCCTCAAACTCTACTTGTCGGTACAAATCAGTGATCGCTATCTCTACACCCACTGATTCAAGTTGTAACATTTCCCCCAGACTGTACTCCGATAGTACCCATTGTCCCTGTTGGTTGCGCCGAAATACTTCTACTCCTGGCTGCTCGACTTGTACATGGATTGAGAATGAGGAATTGAGAATTGAGAATTGAGAATTGAGAATTGAGAATTGAGCGCTCGCTTCCCATACTGCGAGGATTTGCTCTCATCCTACGAAGTTGTTAGAATGTAGAACTTAGAATGTAGAATGTAAAATTTAGAATGAAGCATGAAGCATGAAGCATGACTCGATTTGATTAAGTGTGGTGAATTTGCATAAAATAAATTAGACAATCTTTGCTGTACAATGATTTTAGGCTAAAAATTGATTCCCAATTCCCAATTTCCAATTTCCAATTTCCAATTCCCAATTCCCAATTCCCAATTCCCAATTCATTGTGTCCAAATACATCCCAACCTTTGTCCTCGCCTCCGCTTCATCAGCACGCAAACGTTTATTACAAACTATAGGCATTGAACCAGTAGTTCAACCGAGCAACTTTGATGAATCTCAGGTACAGTTGAAGGAGCCAGTACCTTTGGTGGAAACTCTGGCACGGCACAAGGCACAAACTGTCGCTACTGAATTTAGCAAGGCTCTAGTATTAGGCTGTGATTCAGTGTTGAGGGTTGGGGGTGAAATTCATGGAAAACCAGCTAACCCCCAAGAAGCGATCGCCCGTTGGCAGCAAATGCGAGGGACTGTGGGAGAATTATACACCGGTCATGCTCTATTGGACTTATCACAGAACGAAACTTTAGTAGGTTGCAGTATGACCAAAGTTTACTTTGCCCAAGTAAGCGATCGCGTTATTTCTGATTACGTTGCTACAGGAGAACCCCTCAAATGTGCTGGTAGTTTTGCCCTGGAAGGTCAAGGCGGATTTTTAGTAGACCAAATCGAAGGCTGTCACAGCAATGTCATTGGTCTTAGTTTACCTCTCCTACGGCAAATGCTGGGTGAACTTGGATATGAAGTTACTGATTTTTGGCACTAATTAGAAGATAAGACAAGGAAGGAAAGTAGACAAGTAGACAAGACAGATACGAAGATCAAATCCTATTCCCTATTCCCTATTCCCCATTCCCCATTCCCTTCTTTCCTTCAAGATCAAGAAAAACCTTGGTAAAAGAAGTAGGTAGCCATCGGTACTACGGTAGCGATGATCAAGAGAGCAACTACCCAAATTGTGGCATTTTTAGTATCAGTGTCCTCGGCACGGGTGAAAGTGCTTTCGATTTGGACTACTTCTTCAATTATGGGAGGACCTGGATCTGGTTCACCAGACATTACAGCTACAATGCGATCACTTGCATCCAAGAAAGCTTGATTATACTTGTCTCCTCCTCGAAGTGGGGCAGTCATTGTTTCCGAAGCTACACTCTTGGCAATCTCATCGGACATAATTTGCTTAACTGCTTCACCAGTAACAATGGCAGTATTATTAGTGAGGGTATCAACAAGCACCAAGATTTGATTAGCTTGAGCTTCCGGTGTCGGATACCATTTAGTAAACAGGGCTTGAGCAAAGCTTTCTGCTGTCTCACCGTAGTCTAAACGGCGGATGGTCACCATCCTCACCTCACTGCCAGTTTCTTGGGCTAAATTCTCTAGTTTACTGTTCAATGTGCCTTCACTGATGCGGCTGAGAACTTCTGATTTGTCTATGATCCAAGTTGGTTCTCCAGCGGTGACATTGGGCATTTGATAAAGGCTGACGGCATTTACTGGTGCTGTCACTAACCCACTAGCCAGCAAGATAAGGAGCAGATGTAGGAACAACCTGTGCAAGTATTTGTGTCCCTTGTCTAGTTGATTGAGGAGCTGTGTCATTTAATTAATTTATTTCAAGATAACCTCCAAAATACTATAATAAGGCTTGCTGAAGAAGTAATGAGTAATGAGTAATGAGTAATGAGCAGTAGAGGGACATCCGCCCCAAAAAGAAAACGAGAAACAAGTCAGTTTCCCTTAAAACCTTCTGCCTTCTGCCCTCTGCCTTCTGCCTTCTTTCTCAAGAGTAATGAGTAATGAGCAGTAGTTGGACTTCAGTCCAAAAAGAGGAAGACCAAACAATTCTCTTCCCTGTTGCCTGTTGACTGTTGCCTGTTGCCTACTCCCTACTCCCTACTCCCTACTCCAAAATTACCCTCAACCGATAATCTGCTGTGCAACAGTTTCCATCACCCGAGTTAAGGAATGATTAGGGTAGCGGAGGCTGAAAATACCGCTACTTTGCAACTGCATCATCTCTTCGGAATGAGGCAAGATACCTACTGCTGGTGCTTTATAGGTTCTCTCTACCTCTTGCTTGAGAGCCTCGAAATCGAAATTTTGCAGTGCTTTGTTAACCAGCAAGAAAAGTTCAGGTACTCCCAGCTTGCGAGCCACTTCTACTGTGACAGCCGTTCCTTGGAAGTCTTGGCGGTCTGGACGCAGAATGATTAACAGGGTATCAGATATAGTAAGAGAGAGTAGAGTTTCTTCATTGAGACCTGGATGGGTATCAATGAAGAGGTAATCTAGTTCTAGAGCTTCACTCAGATCATAGAATCCATTACTCAACAGCTCAAATTCAAAACCTTCCCGCAAGATTTTGGCAATGTCACCAGCTTTGATACTGGAGGGAATTAGGTAAATCTTACTATTAGCTTTGGCTTTGTCTTGCAAAACCGTAGTAACATCATAGGCGGTATCTTCAATCTTACATCGTCCCCACAAGTAGTCATTGAGGGAATAATCAATGTTTTTTTCATTGAAACCGAAGAGCACATGAATACCTGGGGATTGGATATCTGTGTCTACAATACCCACTCGATACCCATGACGAGCAACAATAGCAGCTATATTAGCAGTCGAATTTGACTTGCCGGTTCCACCCCGGAATGAGTGAATCGACACGATTTTAGACATAGTTGGTTATTGGTTGTTGGTTGTTGGTTGTTGGTTGTTGGTTGTTGGTTGTTGGTTGTTGGTTGTTGGTTGTTAGTTGTTGGTCAATTCCCAATTCCCAATTCCCAATTCCCAATTCCCAATTCCCAATTCCCCATTCTAAATTCTAAATTCCTTCCGGCAAATGACCTCCCCGCTTCCTGGCAAGCTTGACACCATAGCGTGACTCGCCAGCTTCTTGGATTTCCTGCACGAAGCCTTGCTCTACTAAGGAATTAAGCTCACTGCCCAGGATTTGCTCATCTTCAGTGAGATGAGCTGCTAGTTCAGACAATGTACATTGCTGATTACGTATGATACAGTTGACAATTTTACCCTGAAGGTCAGGCAGAGCTAGAATATCTGCCATTCCTAAACCAGTACTAGAACCTGGAGACTTTTGCCGCTGTGTCTCTGGGGAAGGATTTATGGGATCGCTTTTCATCTTTTTCAATCACCTCACTAACTGCCAGTTTTGATTAATTATGGTTTACTGCTTAACCTCACCTAACACCTAACACCTATCTCAACCGAGAATTAAGACTTATTCTCCCAAACCCTAATTAGATTCTTCATCTTTTTTGCGGAACCGCTTCCCCTTTTGCCCCAAATTCCCGAAGTAGTCGTCGGTATCAGTAGGTTCAGATTCTGGTTCTTCAGTTTCGCTGGGGGAGGAAGAAACAGGGTTGTTTGTAGTACTGTTGTCCTTTTGCTCCCTCAGCTGCTGAGCTTTTTGCTGCAAATTCTGGAAGTACTCCGTTTCCGTAATTTCAGCTACTTGTTCTTCTTTTTGCTCTTGGTCAATCTCTATATTAAGTCTTAAGAAGGTTTTGACGCTCTTAGAAATAGTTTGACCATAGCGATCGATAATTACCACACCTCCGGCAGTTGCTACCAAGGCGATAGCTGGAGGTACTAGGGGAATCCAGCCTGCCTGCAAGAATAGCAGATAGCTATTACCATACAACAGCGCGATCGCACTGCCACCAGCTAGAGCAAACAGCCAGGGACGGTGGATACTCCAAGCTATACTTCCTCCGACTACAGACCAGCCAAACAGCCAGAGGATTTCTCCCCATTGAGGCCAATACCAAATTAAAGGACGATTATCTAAAACTGCGCTGAGGATTTGACTGACACTCTGAGCGTGAATTACGACCCCTGGCATTTCTACTCTATCCTGTCCAGCAGCACTGTAGGGGGTGGTAAAGTCGTCATTGGCAGTAGTGGTTGTGTAACCGATAAGAACAACTCTATTTTTCACCAAATTTGGTTCAACTTTACCTTCTAACACTTCTGTGATGCTAACTTGCTTAGCTGCATTCTCCGCAGAACGGTAGTTGAGCATCAGCTGGTAATCTACTGCTCCAGCACTGTAATATCCTCCCGCATTATCTTCCAAAGGTCTAAATACAGTTGGACCGAGTTTGAGTTCCCCATATTCTGTTGGTTCTGGCTCAATTCCCTCTTCTGCTAAGTAAAGTACTGCTAGTTGGAGAGCCAAGGAATCAATTTGGTTTTCCGGATCATCGTAATTACATAAATGGGGCTTTTCGATTGGGGTTTTGGGTGGTGTGGGGGTTGAAACTAAGATGCTGCGACGGATGCTGGTATCCGGATCTAAAGGCAAATCTGCAAAGCCGACTCGCTCTTCAGGAACTCCAGGAGCAGCTGGGTTTCCTGGTTCATCTTCAGAACTGAGTTTACAAACAGCAATAATGTTATCATTTTGTTTGAGTAAGTTAGTCAAGCCAGCACGACCCTCTCCGATCGGAACATCCCGTAAAATATCTATGCCGATGGCTCGTGGTTGATACTCCTCGAGTTTTGCCAAAACCTCAGTTAGGGTATTATCGTGGATAGGGAATTGATTCTGTTGCTGGATATCAGCATCGTTGATTGCCACTACCAACAGTCGTTCATCTAAACCTTCATCAGGACGAGAACGCACTAGCTGATCATAAGCTGCCAGTTCTAAGCCTTCCAGTACACCCAGCTGCTGTAAGATTGCTGTCGCACCAGTAATTAGAGCACTAGCCAGGAGTACTGTTCCCCCAAAAGCTGTTACTGATTTGCCCAAGTCGTTTGGGTTGGATAATAGCAAACGAATTTTTTCTGATAAGTGGGAAATCATTGGCTCCTCTCTCCTCATAATTTCCAAAAACTAATAACTGCGTACCCCACCCCAATGAGAAACGCCATAAACTGTTGATTCTTGCAAAGAATTTATAAAATATAAGTGTACATGTAATTCGATAATAGTTGGATTTTGCAACAAAATTATGTTATATGTTTACATAACTAAACTAATTAGCTAGCCGTTTTGTAATCGACAAACAGTCTGAGTTGATAGAATGCCCAATTATTGGTTCTACCTCTTTGGGTAAGTAGGAATGTCAACACAAATATTGATAAAATAATCAAAGAAAGTGGCAATATCCCGCCCCACTTTCCTCTCACCATTAACCCTACGGGTTGAAAGGGAGTCTCCAGCGGCAAAAGAAGATGAAAAAATACTTCAAGCATGGCAAATTATTGGCCCTAGCCTTGTCTGTGGGCCTAGCGGTGAGCAGCTTGCCAGTAATCGCCAGCATCAAACATCATCCCCGCACTCAAAGCTCACCTGATGTTTCCGAAAACCTCATGGCACTCAGATTCAAAGTGCGGCGGGTTCGGTACTCCCGGCGTCGCACCGGGGGTTTATCCCGTGGCTCCAAAGAATGTAACGGAGATTTAGTATCTGTAACCCCTTTGTGGCCAAACTCTGGGTCAGAGGAAGAGAAAACACAAACGGAAGTTGAATCGACTGTAGACTCAAACCCAACATTTTTTGTTCACCTTTCTCACGAGTCAACCCAGGAAGCTGAGTTTCTTCTGCTTAAGGAGCAGGATGGGAATCAGGAACAAATCATCCATGAGGAAATCCTAGAATTAACTAGCAATCCAACGGGTAATTCTCGTATCTTAGCTCTTAGCCTTCCTTCTGATGGGGAAAAGCAGCTAGAGGTTGGTAAGTACTACCACTGGATGTTTTCAGTGATGTGCGATGAAGAAGACAGCAGTAAAAATGTGGTTGTCGATGGCTGGGTACAACGAATTCCACCAGATACAGATAATCTAGAGACTGAGTTAGCTCAGACAGAACCAAGAAATCACCCTGATATCTATGCAGAAAGAGGTATCTGGCCTGATACTTTAATGGTATTAGCTAACTTGCGCCAGCAATATCCTAACGATGTACAGCTGAAAGAGAAGTGGGAGACTTTATTGAAGTCAGTTGGTTTAGATGAGGCAATAGCTACTCAAACTCCTTAGGCAATACTACTCGAGTTTTGTCCCTATTTCTGCCCAAACCCCTCACACTCTCTTCCCTTGGTTTCCTGGCAAGCTTGATACAGTAGCGTAACTCGCCACTTCAACCTCTAGTCAGATGCTTACTAGATGCAGTTGATGTAAGCTAGGGTCAGCAGAGGGTCGAGCACCAGAAATGTTAAAACTTGATCGTCTCCAAGTCCAAAGTGATTTGGCTCTACAGACTCGGGTACAGAAGTGGTTTGAGCAATTCTACTCCCAGAATATGCCTCAGATGTATAACTGGGAACAAAAATTCTATCGGCTCAATTTAGCTTTGGCTGAAGGTTTTTCTAACGCCGTTCGCCACGCTCATCAAGAATTACCAGCGGAAACAACCATTGAAATCGAGCTGGCCATCCAGGACAACCTTATCGAGATCAGAATTTGGGATCAGGGAAAACCTTTCGACCCAAATACCATCCAAGAACCAGCACCAGGAACCCTATGTGAAGGGGGATATGGTTGGTTTTTGCTCAGACGCCTAAGTGACAAGGTTGTTTACCAACGCTGTCAGGATGGCAGAAATTGTTTGTTGATTTGTAGCATTATTTGACCTTAATATAGCAATTCTACCAAAACATGGGAAGTCCAAAGGATAGAGTCATGCTATGGCAAAAACAGCTCTGATCACGGGTATTACTGGTCAAGACGGCTATTATCTTAGTCGCTTACTTTTAGAGAAAGGTTACTCTGTGGTGGGGCTGCTACCACCACAGCGGAGTGACAGTATAAGTAAACTACGAGCACTCGCCAGCCAAATTCAAGTCTGTAGTGTTGATTTAACCGATCCTGAGGGTTTACTCAAGATAGTGGAACAGTTACAGCCACAAGAGATTTATAATCTAGCGGCTCCCAGTTTTGTTCCAGATTCCTGGAATGATCCTCTTGGTACTCTCGATTTAATTACAGGTACAGCCACACGACTACTTACAGCTGTGCGACAAGTGGGTATTGATACACGGTTTTATCAAGCAAGTACTTCAGAAATGTTTGGTCAGGTTAGGAGTTCACCTCAAGATGAAGAAACACCCTTTCGTCCCA
>JAAHGR010000307.1 GCA_010672425.1 Symploca sp. SIO2E6 | reverse complement strand
GGGAGTCAGATAAGGCATCCTGTTGTGCCCCCACAGAAGAACCACCTGGTTTGGCAAAATGCTTACTCTTTTTCTGAGTCGAAGCCGGAGTCCAGGAGGAACTTTTCTTTTGTAAGGGTTTATACATGATACTGCTTGGTGTTGGGGAAAAAGGGAGAATGGCAGAGTAAACTTTTCCAACCTAACCTAAAATTTTAATCTTCCTTATCTTGTAATCCTACTGTATTTATCTCAATTGCAACAGACTTTAACAAGCCCATGGCACTGGCAAGATGCCAGTGCCACTCAGCTGAACTGGCATCTTGCCAGTTCAGTTGTTCAAAATTGGTTGCAATTGCGATGAAGATGAGCGCGTAGTAGCGATTTCTTGATCCGTCCATTTTTTCTTTGCTCCTTCTCCTTCATCAGACATTTTGAAGTGCGGAATGTGGGATATAAGGTTTAAAAACGCTTCACCCAACCTACGGTGCTATGACACCTTAGCCTTACTGAGGTTAGGGGGAAATATTTGGTTTTTGGCTAAACTAGAGCTTGATGTGAAGGCAAAGAAGGAAGCGATCATAAAGCAAACCATCTATCTTAAATGGAGCAAGAGGACTCCCGTTATACTGCTCCTGCGGTTAACCCCGGCAGTATGTCAATCTGTTACCTTCGGCCTTCTGCCTTGGAGCCTTCTGCTATACTCCCTACTCCCATGCCCACTGAACTCACCCGCATCCTTGAACTGCTCCAGTTTCCCTTTATGCAACGCGCTATGCTTGGCGGCATTCTCACCGGATTGATGGGGGGAATGCTAGGTAGTTTTACCATCTTGCGCCAGTTGTCTTTCTTCAGCGATGCATTGGGACATTCAGCGTTGTTAGGCATTAGCATCGGCTTGCTCCTGGGGTTAAATCCCTCGGTAGTATTGCTACCTTTTGCGGTAGTATTTGCTTTGATTGTGAATTACCTACTGGAACGGACTCGCTTATGGACTGATGCCTTACTCAACATCATTTATTCTTCGTCATTGGCGATCTCCATCATTACCCTCAGCTTTGTGGAACAGTACAAAGGGGGACTGAATAATCTTTTGTTTGGCGATATTCTGGCAGTGCGAGAACCGGATTTAGTCTTTAGTGCAGGGTTATTGCTGGTTTGTACCGTTTTTATTGGGCTAACCTTGCGAACGCAAATGCTGTTGACGCTGCATGAACCGCTGGCGATCGCCCGTGGCGTGCCGGTTTCTGCCCATCGTACAGCGTTTATTGTGCTGCTGTCGCTGGTGGTAGGAATTTCGATTAAGGCGATCGGGGTATTACTGGTGAGTGCGTTTGTGGTGATTCCAGCTTGTGCTGCCCGGTTGCTAAGTCGTACATTTACCAACTATGTGGTGCTATCGGCGGTTCTAGGGGCGTTGAGTGCGGTGATGGGAATCCTCGTTTCTGCGGCATTCAATTTACCATCTGGTCCCAGTATTGTGGTAACCCAGTTGGTGATTTTTCTAACATCAATGGCATTGCCTCGGTTAGGTGTCTTAGGACAGGGATAATTACGCAATGTCTGACTAGAGAGATTTTAGATTTTAGATTTATGAGACAATAATTGCGTGACCTCACTTATCGAAGAAAGAGGAGAGACAGTACCGAGCTTCCGGTCTATGACTATGTAGCGTGAAATGAGCAGAAGTCTCGAAGCAGCGATCGCTAATTCCCAATTCCCAATTCCCAATTCCCAATTCTTCATTCTTTAATTAGGCAATTACCTAAAGTAGTGATCAATTCCTGAGCTAAATAAGGTTTGGTTAAATACCTATTGGCTCCCAACTGCTTAGCTAACTGACGATATCGCTCACTAGTGCGGGATGTCAGCATCAGAATCGGTAGCTCATCTTTAGAAAATTGCTTGCGGCAGCGGCGGAGAAATTCAAAACCATTCATTTGAGGCATTTCTACATCACAAATAACTCCCTGAATCTGAGGATGTTGCTGTAGTTGAGCCAGTGCATCTGCACCATTTTGGGCTTGAACAACAGGATATCCAGCTTTTTGCAAGGTTGAACAGATAGTTTGGCGGGTGGTGAGGGAATCGTCAATTACCAGAATCGTCGGTAAAGTTGGTTTGCTTGCAGGCTTAATTTGACTCCCCATTGCCTTAGCTTTTTTCATACTCCCTCCCTGTTTTTTTCGGGATGGAATTGATGCTGCTGAGGGATGCTTCTGGATAACTTGAGCTGTTGGTGACAGTGGTGTCTGACTTAGCACTTTTTCTACCAATGCCGGTCCATCGACCACTGGTACCAGACGACCATCCCCTAAAATGGTGCAGCCATAGAAGTAAGATGGTGCAGTCAGTGCTTGATCAAAAGGTTTAATGACTAGATCTTGTTCCATCAACATTTGGTCAATTTTCAGAGCCATGGTATCAGCACCCTGAGAAACTAGCAGTAGCATAATTTTGCCAGAAGGTTGCTGATTTTTAGGACGCTTCTGGGTGGCAACTGTCCGTTGTCGATACTGTAGGGGTAGATTTACTGTTAAAGCTGTCGGATTTAGTGATCTAGAAGGGTAGTTGTAAGCAGAAAAAATAGACTGGACTATGGGTACTGTTTTTCCTTGCCAGTAATAAGTATGGTATCTTTGAGTCTGATCGCGAGCTTTAATTTCATTAGCTGTAACGGATAAAATGGTGGTAATGGTATCTACTGGAATCGCTAGTAAATTCCCCTTGACCCGAAACACTAACAGTTTAGTGATAGTTAAAGTCCAAGGTAAACGCAGGGTAAAGGTAGTGCCTTGACCTAACTCAGACATAACAGTGACACTGCCTTTTAATGCCTCAACTTGGAGTAGCATTGCCTCTAAACCCATCCCGCGACCCGATAATTCACTAATCTGTGGTGAGAGGGAAAAACCAGGAGTAAACAGCAGATTATATAATTGATTTTTCGACATTTTTGCCGCTTCGCCGCTGTCAATTAGTTGCTTTTCCACTGCAGTAAAGCGAATTTTTTCTAGATCAATCCCTTGACCATCATCTTGCACTTCTATATATGTATAATTCCCTCGCTTGTAAGCTCTAATAGTAATTGTTCCTTGGGGAGATTTACCAGAGAGTTTCCGCAGTTCCGGAGACTCAATTCCATGGTCAAAAGCGTTCCTAACCAAATGGACTAATGGGTCGTAAAGCTTTTCGAGAATGGCTTTTTCAATTAGCGTATTTTTACCAATTAAATTTAACTGAACTTGCTTATTTTGTTTAGCTGATAAATCTCGAATCGTCCGAGGAAAGCGGTTCATTAACTCTCCCACACTCAACATACGGGCTTGCAAGAGATTATTTTGAACCTGCTTGACAGTTTGTTGTCGTTTTTTGAGAATTTGTTGATTTTGTCGATAAAGTAATTCCATATCCTGAATTACTTCTCCCAATTGAGCAATTTCTTCTATTATAGTCTGTCCAGGAGCAGTTGCTAGCTGCTCATTCAAGAAGCCAGAATCTCCTAGTTTATTTCTTAGGCTTTCAGAATGATTGTCCTTGATGCTTTGTAATTTATTGGCCAATTTATTGAAACGATTGAACCACCTCTTTAATGACTCTAACGTTGCTTTATTGTGTTTATTTTGCAACAGAAAACTATTATCTTGAGTAACTAATTCCCCTACTAAATTATTAATTATATCGAGGCGATTGATATCAACCCGTACACCTAAAGACATTTTTTGGCCGTCTGTTGTGGGGGAATCTGCCTCGGTCAGTGAGTTGGAGTGCTCAGAATCCCTCTGGGTAGATTTGTTGACTAGAGGTAGAACTATCTCGGTTGGTTCTTCCTGCTTAACTTTGTCCTGCGCAGGAGAAGAAGTTGTTGTTGGATCAGGGGTAGGAATTGTTACGGATGAGTGCTCAGAACTAGTCCGGTTGGCGTGGTTGTCTCGAGATGGAACTGCCTTCGTTGGCTCCTCTGTTGGGGTGAGGGAAATTTTGGGTGGAATTTCCCTTCTCCGGGTCCCCGCGTCCCCGCGTCCCCGCGTCTGTTGAATCGTTTCCCCACCCTTTTTTTCCCTCACCCCTTCTGTTGATGGGGGGGTGAGGGAAATTTTGGGTGAGATTTCCATTCTCCGTGTCTCCGTGTCCCCGCGTCCCCGCGTCTGTTCCCTACCCATTTTTTCCCTCGCCATCTCCAAGGAAGGTTTTGGTTCAAACCAACCCTTGATTAAGTTACCTAACCACTGGAGTCCCGATGAATTATCCTTAACAGGTTGCTCAAAATCCTCAGTTGTGCTAACAGACTTATTGCTTGGTGTCAATTTTGAAGGAACTGCTGAGGTGAGGGTAATTTCAGGTGGAATTTCCATTCTCTGCGTCTCCGCATCCCCGCGTCCCCGCGTCTCCACATCTCCGCGTCTCCGCGTCAGTTTGACCAAAGCTTCCTGAGGATCGATTAGCTGCTGGTGCTGATCACTTAAAACTGCTTGTTGTACTTCCCGAAAATTGGCTAATGCTAGCTGACTAATCGTAACCAAAGCTTCAGGGTTGACTTGTAAAGCCTTCAGGGTAGTATTAGCGATCGCGACGAAATCTGGTAAGTTTAACATTTCTCCCAGACTAGCAAACACCTCTACCTGGGTTTTGATATCTTCTATAGTTTCTGATGCTTGGGGATTAGCTAACAAACTTTCCCAGCGATGGAGTCCCTGAGTCACTTCTTCAGTAAAGAGAAACTGAGTAATATCTCCCTCCATCTCTACTTCCGGTAGTTCTGCTGATTCTGCCAGAGAATGTCCCAGTTTTGCCTCTAGCTGTTCAAATACCGGCTTGGCTTTGTCTACCGCTGCCTGGGGATCATATTGGCCGGTTTCAATCTGTTCAATAATTGGCGATCGCAAATGGTCAAAAGCAATCAGGAGCAGATCCTCTAATTCTAAGTCGAAGACTGTCTCCTCTTGATACAATGCCCTAATACCATTTTCTAAGTTATGGGCAATGGTTTCAATACCGGTTAAACCAATGCAAGCTGCACCTCCTTTGATCGAGTGAGCTGCTCGCATTAGTCCGTGAATTTTTTGTACAGCATGATCAGTTTGGAGACTCAGCAAGCCTTCTTCAAGGCGCTGCAAGAGTTCCAAGGCTTCTTGGACAAAAAATTCATAAGCTTGGTCATCGGTATCAATGTTCATTGCTGACTTGTAAGTAGGGAGCAGGGAACAGGCAATGGGAATTGGGAATTGGGAATTGGGAATTGGGAATTGGGAATTGGGAATTGGGAATTGGTAAGCTACTCCCTACTTAACCTTAAATTGAGCAACGCTATCTTGGAGTTGGGCTGCTACCCCTAGTAGTTGAGTAAAGGAATTGGCTACAGTAACAGATTGCTCAGAAGTTTGATTCGCGATCGCGGCAACTTCTTTGATTGTATTCGACAAATCCCCTGAGGTTTCAGCTTGAGCTGTGGCAGATTGGGCAATTTCTTCAATTAACTCTAGGATTTTAGCACTCACTGTTGTGGAGTCGGCGATGGTTTGACGGGTTTCTTGGACTAATTCCGTACCAGTGAGCACCCGTTCCATCCCCGTTTCCATTGCCGTTACCACTTCATTTGTATCTGCTTGGATGGCTTCGACAATTTGTTCGATTTCCTGAGTAGCGCTAGCAGACTGTTCTGCTAAGCTGCGCACCTCATTGGCAACTAAACCAAATCCATGATCATCTTCTCCGGCACGGGTTGCTTCTACGGAGGCATTTAAGGCCAGAAGGTTAGTCTGATTGGCCAAGTCACTAATCAGACTAACTACCCGAGAAATCTTCTGGGAAGCATCTCCTAGGCGTTTTACCTTGCGAGCAGTGGCTTCCACGGTTTGCTGAATTGTCAGAATTCCCTCAACGGTGCGGTCCATGGCCAGATCACCAGATTTGAGGGTCTCATTAGCTTGCTGTACCTTAAGTTCCGCAGCTTGGGCGTTGGCAGCAACCCTTTGAATGGAATTTGCCATCACTTGCACTTGGTCCAAAGCGGCACTAATTGCTTCGGCTTGACGCAGTGCCTCAGTAGATAGTCTCTTAACATCAATTTCACTCTCTTTAGCAGTGGTGGTTGCCACCGTTGCTGATGATTGTACTTGTCGCACCAGCTGTTGCAGACTTTCCACGGTGGCATTGAAAAAGTCTGCTACAGTACCCATTGCTCCTGCTGTCACTCTCGCTCGCACCGTCAAGTCCCCAGAGAAGGAACCTTCAATTTCTCCCAGGAAGGCTTCAATTTGGTCTTGGAGCATTTCTTTTTCTTGTCGTTGCTCAATGGAAACCTGTTCTGCTACTTGGCGAGCCTGTTCAACTTCTCTAATCAGTAAGGCTTGTTCCAAAGCATAACCAACTTGCAAGGCAACTTGCTTAAAAAGCTCAACTTCTGATTCCTGCCATTCCCTGGTTCTGGAGCATTGATGAGCACCTAGTAAACCATAGAGCTTTTGTTTCAACAGAATCGGTACAACCACATTGGCCTTAACTTGCCATTTTCCTAGTTGCTCCTCGTGGCAAGCAGTTAAGCCAGCTTTCGTCACATCTGCGATCGCACTGACCCTACCTTTACGGTAAGGTTCTACATAATCAGCGGGAAAACAAGGGACTTCCGTTTCCATATTGATGATTTGGGGCCAACCAGGCTTAACAGTTTCCACGACAATTTCCCCATCCCAGTTTTCATCGAAGCGATAGATGACGATGCGATCCGCTTGCATAAGTTTGAGGGACTCATCTACTGTTATGCGGAAAATTCGCTCCGGTTCCAGGGATTCGAGAATCCGGACGCTAATTTCATTAAGTTGTCTAGCTTGTTGAGCCAGTTGTGTAGCTTGTTGGGCAGCTGTCTGTTGCTGTTGCAGCAAAAAGGCATGATCGAGGTTGTAGCCAACTTGGATAGCAACTTCCTTAATAAAGTCAATTTCCCACTGCTGCCACTTCCTCGGTCCCGAACATTGATGGGCAATTAACAAACCATGTAGCTTTTGATTCTCGACGATGGGGGCGACTAAATTTGCTTGAACAGCAAAGGGTTCTAACTGCTGAAGATGGCATGGTGTCAGACCCGCTTCATGAATATTCTCCGTTGCCTGCACCCGCCCATTGAGATAGTACTTAACATACCGTTGGGCAAAGCAAGGGTCAGCAATTTGTGCCCCTAAGGCTACAGGCCACCCCCGTGCCACTGTTTCTGCTACTATGGTGCCTTCCCAGTAGGGGTCAAACTGATAAACTAATACCCGATCAGCTTGTAAAATATCTTGGATATCTTCTACAGCGGAATTAAAGATATCCTCTGGATTCAGGGATTTTTGCAAGTGAGAGGTAATTTGATTTAAGCGTCTAGCTCGCTCAATGGCAGTTTGTTGCTGTTGTTGCAGGCTTACCTGATCCAGGGCAAAACCGACTTGGGTAGCTAATTGCTTGATAAAATCAATTTCTGAGGACTTCCAAGAGCGAGGTTCTGAACATTGATGGGCAATCAACAAACTATGGAGTTGTTTTTGAACTATAATTGGAGCAACTAAATTGGCTTGGACAGCCAAAGGTTCTAACTGCTGAATATGGCATTCCGTTAAACCCGCTTCATAGATATTCCCCGTAGCACTCACTCGTCCTCGCAAATAGGGTTTAAGATAACGCTGAGCAAAGCAGGGGTCGGCAATAATTGCCCCCAAAGCCACGGGCCAACCCCGTCCCACAGATTCTGCCACTACTGTACCTTGCCATTGGGGGTCAAACTGATAAACTACAACTCGATCAGCACCTAGCGCTTCCCGAGCCTCTTCCACCACCGCATCAAAAATTTCCTCATTGGTCAGAAACTGCCGCAGCTGCAAGGTAATTGCGTTCAACAGTCGAGCTTGCTTGGCAACAGTTTGCTGTCGTTTCAGCAACAGACCTTGATCAAGGGCATAGCCTACTTGAATTGCTAATTGGCGAAAAAACTCAATTTCTGAATCCGTCCAACTTCGTGGCTCAGAACACTGATGAGCAATCAATAAACCGATCAGTTTCTGATTCGTCAAAATGGGAGCAACTAAATTGGCTTTTACCTCCAGGGGTTCGAGTTGAGCAATGTGGCACTCAGTTAATCCCTCCTCATAAATGTTAGCAGTTGCTTGCACCCGACCTTTCTGATAAGCCTGGGCATAGCGCTCCAGAAAACAAGGATCAGTGATTTTGACTCCCAAGGTTATCGGCCAACCTGCTTCCACAGATTCTGCTACTACCTTACCATTCCATTGAGAGTCAAAGCGATAAACTATTACTCGATCCGCACCAAGAGCTTGACGAGCATCATCGACAGTGGTATTGAAAATATCAGCTGGGTTAAGAGATTCTCGAATATGGGAGGTAATCTCATTCAACATATGTGCTCGTTCCGCAGCAGCTCCCTCTCTCTCCAGCAGTGACTGGATTTGATCCGCCATCAAATCCATGTTAGAGCGCCAGACGTTCAACTCCTGGGCTAAGATAGTCGCCTTAGACTTCAAACCCAAAGTTTTTCTGGTGGTGGGAGACTCAACTTCTGCTTGCCACTCCTGTTGTACCGGAACAATGGTAACTGTCTCTTCTACAGTGGATGGAGGAGAAATCTGTTGCTGAAAGTCGCCACCTTTTCCCCTATGGTCATTCCGATTCTCGTGCCGCTTGGTATGTCTATATATTTGAGTCATTTTTAGGTGTTAGGTATTAACGTAAGTTGCTAGTGACAAGTATGAGCGTGTTGAGATCCCCCCTAACCCCCCTTAACAAGGGGGGGACCGGATTTCAAGGACCGGATATAAAGTCCCCCTTGGATATAAAGTCCCCCTTGGATATAAAGTCCCCCTTGGATATAAAGTCCCCCTTGGATATAAAGTCCCCCTTGGATATAAAGTCCCCCTTATTAAGGGGGATTTAGGG
>JAAHGR010000306.1 GCA_010672425.1 Symploca sp. SIO2E6 | reverse complement strand
GGAATTTCACCTACACGAACAACAAGTTGTCAAGGTACAGATTTTGGAATGTTAAACATTCCTCATGTACGACTTGCCGCCAATCCTTGAGTATTTCTACTCATTTCTGGCGAACGGGTCGCACCCATGGCTAGAAGCCAGGGGATTCTAGTTTCAGCGACGTTTCTTGCTTTGACAGGTCTTGCGACCAACCGAAGTAGAGGAAACATCTCCACCAGCGTTAGTTTGGGGATGCCCTCCCCTACCGTTTACACGACTTAAAATTACTTTGGCAGCGTTTACATCCCTGTGTTCAATGTATCCGCAATGTGGACAAGAGTGAGTACGAGTACTTAGAGATTTCTGAACTCTTGCACCACAATTTGAACACTCCTGACTGGTGAAGTGTGGAGCTACTGTAATTATTTCACGTCCAAATTTCTTGCCAAAATATTCGAGCCACTGACGGAAGTTATACCAAGATGCATCAACAATACACCTTCCTAGCTTGTGGTTTCTCACTAGTCCGCTAACATTCAAATCTTCCAAGACTACCTTAGCATAAACGCTAACGCTACACTTCGTGAAAGCTAGGCATAAGTTACGTGCAACTCTCTTTGCATGTTCATTCCTTTGTCTTGTTACTTTCAAATGCTTACGGGCATAAACACCACGAGCTTTTTTCCTACCAGTTGAACCCTTCTTCTTTTTGTAGATATTGCGTTGAAAGCGTTTGATTTTGTCCTCAGATTTCCTTAAAAACCTAGGGTTGGGTTCATGATGACCGTTGCTATCAGAGTAGAAATACTCAAGTCCTACGTCAATGCCCACTTGTGCATCAGTAGGAGGTGATAATTGAGCATTATCAACTTTGACACAAAACTGAACATAA
Source organism: Symploca sp. SIO2E6 (assembly GCA_010672425.1). Taxonomy (GTDB): domain Bacteria; phylum Cyanobacteriota; class Cyanobacteriia; order Cyanobacteriales; family Coleofasciculaceae; genus Caldora. Next base: position 8,049 of record JAAHGR010000306.1, on the reverse strand, counting down.
TATCCGTCAGCACGGCGTACAATCCGGACTCGTTTAATCAGCTTGACATCAAATGTATGTATATCCCATTTACCAAGTAACTTGAGTGTGCCAATACCTTTTTTGTCGAGAAACTTGATGCGTCGCTTAGATGGATGAAGTTTCCATCCAGACTGTTTATACTCAACAGAACGGCTATATTTTTTGAACTTTGGGTATCCTTTTTTACCAGGCTTGTTGTTTTTACAATTATCAAAAAATCGCTTAATTGCGCGTTCTACGTTTTCAACAGATGCTTGACAGGCATGGCTATTCAGGTTCTTGACAAACTGATATTCTTCTCTTAGCTGAGTGTTGTACCGATAAAGCTCTTTTTTCCCAATGCCACGGTTATCCATCCAGTACCTCAATACTTTGTTTCTCACAAACCTAGATGTACGGATAGCTTCCTCGATAGCTATAGCCTGTACCTTTTTGACCACAGCCTTGTATTCCAGTACCAACACTCCTACATCACCTCCTTAAAATATAACTTAATCGAAGTATACTTTAATTATATACAATGTCTGACGGCGAATAAATTCGCTACGGGCACAAGCCCATAGCTCAAAGCTAGGGGCTTGTGCCCTATGACTTTTGGTCAAACACCAAGCTTTCTGCCCTTGAAGCCTTTTGCCTTGTAAGTAGGCAGCAGTCAACAGTCAACTTTCATCCCTTGGCGGTGTAGGTAAGCATAAAAATCTGATTACTAACCAATATGAAACTAGCGATCGCTCAACTCAATCCTATTATCGGTGACCTTACGGGCAATGCCGAACAAATTTTAGATGCGGCCAAGACTGCGGTGAATCAAGGTGTTCGTCTGTTGCTGACGCCAGAGCTCTCTTTGTGTGGCTATCCTCCTAGAGATTTGTTGCTCAATCCCAGCTTTGTGGTAGCAATGGCAATTCAGGTGCGACAGTTAGCGCAGAAGTTACCACCACAAGTGGCACTATTGTTGGGAACTGTTACCCTCAATCCTACTGCTCATGCTGCTGGAGGTAAATCTTTATTTAACAGCATTGCTCTACTCGACCGGGGGGAAATACAGCAAATTTTTCACAAACGCCTTTTACCTACCTACGATGTGTTTGATGAATACCGCTACTTTGAACCAGGGTTACAGAGTAATGCTTTCACTCTAGATGGAGTAAGGATTGGTGTCACCATCTGCGAAGACTTATGGAATGATGAAGAGTTTTGGGGTAAACGCAACTATCAAGTTAATCCCATCGCTGACTTAGCGCAGCAGGGAGTAGATATTATCGTTAATCTCTCGGCTTCTCCTTATAGTACTGGTAAGCAACAAGTTCGGGAAGCGATGTTGCGTCATAGTGCTCAACGTTATCGGCAAACGATTCTCTACGCCAATCAGGTGGGGGGTAATGATGACTTGATTTTTGATGGTAGCAGTATTGCCTTTAACCAGTCTGGTGAGATAGTAGCACGAGCCTGTGCTTTTGATACAGATTTAGCAATTGTGGAATTCGATGAGCAAAAGCGAGATTTGCTACCAGGAACTATCACCACCTCTGCTAAGAGCATTGATGAGGAAATTTGGCTAGCCTTAGTTCTAGGTGTTCGGGACTATAGCCGTAAATGTCGCTTGCAGCAAGTGGTAATTGGTTTGAGTGGCGGTATCGATTCCGCCTTAGTGGCTGCAATTGCTACTGCGGCTTTGGGTAAGGAAAATGTTTTGGGGGTACTAATGCCTTCTCCTTACAGTTCTGACCATTCTGTCACAGATGCTCAAGACTTAGCGAAAAATTTGGGTATCAAGACCGAAGTTATCCCCATTGGAGATTTGATGCAGACTTATGACCAAACCTTAGAACCCTTATTTACTGGCACCCAATTTGGTCTTGCTGAGGAGAATATTCAAGCCCGGATTCGGGGTAACTTATTAATGGCGATCGCTAATAAATTTGGCTATCTGCTGCTATCTACTGGGAATAAGTCAGAAATGGCAGTAGGTTACTGTACCCTCTATGGGGATATGAATGGTGGATTAGCCGTGATTGCGGATCTCCCCAAAACTCAAGTTTATTCTCTGTGTCGATGGCTTAATTCTGTGACACCAGAGGAGATGTCCCTCAAGGATCAAGATCAGCCGATAGCCAATCACCAAGGAGAAATTATTCCGACCCATATTCTGGAGAAACCTCCCAGCGCCGAACTCAAACCCGGTCAAGTTGATCAAGATTCTTTACCTTCCTATGAAATCCTCGATGATATTTTGCACCGACTAATTCACAAACACCAATCGGCTGAACAAATCATCAAAGCTGGTCATCAGACTAATGTAGTTGAGAAGATTATTCAACTGGTAACCAAGGCAGAATTTAAGCGCCGACAAGCACCTCCAGGATTAAAGATTACAGACCGTGCTTTTGGCAGCGGCTGGCGGATGCCTATTGCTAGTATCAGAAGGCAGGAGGCAGTAGGCATCAGGCAATAGGCATTAGTGACAAGTTAGGGCAAAAATGTCGTTGTCAAGGAAGCTTCGGAGCAAACCCACCCCCAACCCCCTGACAAGGGTAGGTTTTTTACATTAATCGTATAATGAGGTAAGACAAGGGAGACAAGGGGGGAAAGTGGACAAGGGAGAAGAAGAAAGAAGAAGCATGTTTTTCTCATGAAGATCTCATCATCTATCAAAAAGCAGAGGATAGTTTATCTTTTGAATCTGTTCAAAATGTGCTTGTCGAGTTTTGGTTTGAACCTGATATTCGTAATCTAATTTATAGAATCATTGTCTTAAATGCTGGACAAAAACCAATGTCAATGAGGCATCAAATAGACTTGCTTTTTATGACATTCAAAGATATTATTGAGAGTGAAATAAATATTAATCTATATAGAAACAAACAAAAAAATCAACGAACACAACCACGTAATTAAAAATCAAAAAACCGGGTTTCTTTGAGTTTTCTTTGCTTCCAAGCCAAAATTGTCGTAGAAACCCGGTTTTTGTAGTGGCATGGTACAGAGTCATAAGATGACTCCTTCTTGACGGATATTACGGAAGAAGGCGGTGTTTTGAGATTGAACTTGTTTGTGAGTGGCAAAAGCACAGCTAATCAAGACATTATGTTCTAGGCAGAGGTTAGCAATGAGATGAGAGATGCGATTGCCTTCAGCACCAGCGAAGCTGATCGCTTTCTTGAGAGTAGACAAAGGAATATTTGAGGACAATTAAAATATCAATATCTGAATCCGGTCTAGCGTCGCCTCTAGCTTGAGAACCAAAAAGAATAATGCTGTCTAGTTGTTCTTTGTAAAGGGTTTTCAGACTTTGGTATGTTTGGCTCAGGATGGTTTGGATAGGAACACTCATTAGTCATTAGTTATTAGTTATTAGTCATTTTGGGATGCTCCCCATTTCGAGCGCATTCAGGACTTCTTTAATTTTAACATGCTTGCTTAATAAAACGCCCAACATGATAATTTATGCCGCCGTTATTCGAGTTTTTTAACAGGATGTGATTGCACACTTATGGCAATTACATACTCTCTAAACACTGGATGTAACTGAAACAAAACTCGGTCATCCTTTATTTTCGTGACTAAATAACGTTTTTGTAAAGATTGCAACCCATTTATCAAGTCCATTGAAGATAATTCTAAATTTTGTCTGAGTTCTTCTCTGGATACCACTTGCCCAAATTTACTAAATTCTAAGACAAGCTTTTGTTCGATTGATGCGAGTCTGTTAAATAACTGCTGAAAAGAAAACTGCATTTCTTTAGTAATAACAAAACTATCCTCAGCCAAAAACTCAGCTACATGACCATCAAAAATATTTTCGACTAAAATAGCAATATTGTTTAAGTAAACCGGATTACCTTCATATAAATTGATTAGATACAACCAATGCTCCTCATCTTGTAAGTCTGCATCCTTGAAAAAATTAACATCATACAAACCTGGTAAGTACAAGGATTTAATCGGATATAAATCCTCATCGAAACATTCCATTTCTGAACACTTTTCTTGACTAATTAAAATTAAACTACTTTGATGCTCTAGTTCTGCGATTGCCTTGAAAAAGTTTTGATAATCTTGATATTTAGGTTTATATTGTCCGGCAAATTCACCACTAACAAATAGATTATGCACATCATCTAAAATAATTAAACACCGTTTTTCCGTGAAGATGGCAAATAATTGTTTTAGGCGATCATTGATGGTTTCTTTGCATTCCTGGTGACAAACTCGCAATAAATCTTTAACTAGCGAGTCTAAAGATTCAGCAAATTTTAAAGTTCTCCAAATGATGACTTCAAAATTATCTAAAGTTTGATCAACAAATCTTTTAACAAGAGTGGTCTTACCAATCCCAGATAATCCTAGAACTGAGACTAAACGATTATTTTGATTTAAAATCCAATCATTGAGGGTTTTTAATTCAGATTCTCTACTATAAAAACGAATAACTTGAGGAGCTAAGGTTAAATCGCGCTCAGATAAATTAGATTTTTTTTTAGGATTAACGGATTGATGGGTATTTAGACAATAGTTTATCTGATTATTTCCCAAATTAACAAACTCAGAATTATTTATAACTCTTTCTATATTCCAACAAAAATTAGATTTATTAATCTCTTCGCCTAATTGTTCAGATAAAATTTGCCATAACTGGGCAGCAATATTTCTAATCCGACTTTCACTACGGTTACAGTCATCAGCAATTTCTTGATAAGTTTTATCCTCCCAAACTCCCTTAATGATTGACCTTTGAAGATCGTCTAGGTGTTTTCTCTGTTTAGCAAACACCAAGCGATCAGCTAATTGTAAAATTTCTGTTACAGTCATAAGATGTTGTTATAGCAAGTATTTTAGATATTATACTTCTTCCACATGAGATATTTCAAGACAAGTATAAGATATTAGGCTAAATATTTTGCAACAAAAGACAATATAATATAAAACAGATTAGGATTGCAGCCAATGACCATAAAGAATTATAGTTGTAAAAATTTTGATTTGCATAAAATTTGACTTTTAGTGATTTTTATGTCGCCAATTGCACTGAATAGAACCTGGCAACAAGTCCTTAATACTTTTCAATTAGCTGACGAGACGAAGGAGCGCGATTTAATTGAAAAAATCAAATCTCTCGATCTGTCTAACGAACTAATCAATGGAATAATTAATTCCATAAAAGGTGACACATTATTAATTAATGGATACTTATCTAATTTATCACCTACTTATTCAGATATTGTTGCATGGTTAGCTCCTGTAAAATTTAATAATCGAAAACGTTATGCGTGGATGATTGGAAAAATATCTCCTGTACTTGTTGACATTCGTTCTCGATTTGAGCAAGCAAGTATCAAGGTATGTGAAGATCCAATACTTATGTGTAAACATGAACCTACACCAGTGATGTTTATTGAGCCAATTGCAGTTTCTAATTTCGCTCGCTTCAAATTTGATAAAAATACAAATACTTTTAATCAACCGGATGACTTTGCAATTTTTCAAGTTGGCTATAAAAATCCAGCCCAAAAAATCAATGACTTTGAGCAAAAGCTAGTCTTAAATGCAAACGCACTAGAAAGTAACTTAAAAAAATCAATAACTATAGCATCAAAATTTATTAGTGAATTAAGAGAACTTGATTTAAGTACAACGATCGATTCTCAAGCTAAATTTTTAGCAATGTTACACTCGGAAGCACATAATCGAGGACATTTTGCAGGCTCTTGGCCATTTAATGATGATAAATGTTGTTTACTTCATGAAGCTACAGAAGAGTTTCGTGCTTGTTTAAATGCTATTAAATGGTCGGAGTATTTAAATTTAAATGATGATATGATAAATATTTTTGCTTTTACTGTTTTTGCTGTTAGGTTTTTTTATTTTGGATATAGAGCTTATATCAATCCGGTTAAAACTAGTCAAAGTATTCGTGAAATTTCAGTAGGACTCATGTTTTTTGAAGTATTGCATCAAGAAAATGTATTGCAAGTTGATACAGATAATATATTTAATTGTAGTCTTAATTTAAGCCAAGTGCAAAAAACCTTAGTGAAAGCTATTAAAATTTTGAATCAGCAAGAATTTGAAGCAAAAAGTCAAGGACTTGAAGGGTTGCGTCAAGTAGGGCGTTATTGGTATAAATTTGCTTATCCAAATGCTAATATTTCTTTGGCAGCAGAAAAAATTTATTCAAATATTAATTTGACATAAAAATAAAAAAACTATTGCCTTTAAAAGTAAAAATATCTAAATTATCCTTGACAAAAATACCTAATAATCTAATATTAATTAAAGCGTTCTTATTAAAAAGATACGTTTAACCTGAGAGAAGTAAGCAAAAACTGAATCAGTTAGGAGTCAAAAAATGCAGCCAGTAAATATGAAATCTAATGACCTCAAGGATATCGAAGAGTTAGCGATCTTAACCCCTTTCAAACAAGATGTTTATAAAAAACAAGCAAAATTTTCCTCTGGTAAACTTTTTGTAGAAACTAATTTGTTACAAGCCGCAGAGCCCCTAGAGCCTTGGTTAGATGTTCAGTCTCATAGTTTACAATAATGAGTTTAAAGATTTGTTGCTGACACCAGCGTAAATTCCAATTTAGGGACAAAAATCAAAAAACCGGGTTTCTTTGAATTTTCTTTGCTTCAAAGCCAAAATTGTCGTAGAAACCCGGTTTTTGTAGTGGCATGGTACAGTTAACAATTCCCAATTCTAAATTCCCAATTCTAAATTATAAACTCCCCATTTCTCAAAAACTCCTCTTCCTCCACCGAAGCATTCAAAAAATCAGCATCTGCTTCTGGGAGAGAGGGATTAATACTAATACCTGAACCCATTTCAAAACCAGCTCTAGTAGTTAATCGCGGTTGAATTTGGCAATACCAATGGACTTGGGGTTCTTCGGCTTTGTAACGATGTGCCGTCTTAATTACGTGATTGTAGTCAGGACTCTGTAACTTCTTGTATAATTTAAAGAGAACATGCTTCAAAATTAAAGCAAAATAGGGTTTCTCTTCTTCGGCAATACTACCAAAGTCTGCCTGATGCTGTTTGGGCATAATCCAGATTTCAAGATGTAATTGCAATTGTGTTCCCCATATCCAACCATGTAGGGGCGGGTTCGCTCAATACCTTTCTACTTAACGATAATTAACTCGCACCCGCCCCGGTGTCTGGTAAGCCCATCTTGGGTTAAACCGGGGCGGGTTTATCTCATTGGCTGGTCGATGTGCTAGATTGCTGGTGAACCCGCCCCTACGGTATCTTATATAATCCTCCTCTTCTATTCTGATGGTCAGTGGAAGTTTAACGATGACGAAACCTGATTTTAGCAAAATGACTCGTCAAGAACTCAGAGCCTATATTTACTTTTGCAAGATTTCTAATAAAGAGCGATCGCGTTTCTTTATCCTTGATCGATAATAACGGTAAATTTGGCAATTGATGCAGACGTGATCGCACTATACCCAAAAACCTTGGTGTTGGGTTACGCTATCGCTAACCCAACCTACTGGTTTCCGACATTTGTGTAAAAAACTGAATCATGAGCGATCGCGTTTCCTTATCCTTGATCAACGATAACGGTAAATTTGGCAATTGGAGCAAACGCGATCGCATATACTCCAAAACATTGGTCTTAACGTAAGTTATTAGTTACTAGCATAAGCGTGTTTCGATCCCCCTCGCATCCCCCTTAATAAGGGGGACTTTAAATCCGGTCCCCCCCTTGTTAAGGGGGGTTAGGGGGGATCGCAATAGCGTAACCTAATAAACCAAGTTGCTAGTTATCAGGTTACGCTATCCCTAACCCAAACTACTGGCTCAAAGACATTGGTGTAAAAATCTGAATCATAAGCGATCGCGTTTCCTTATCCTTGATCAACGATAACGGTAAATTTGGCAATTGATGCAGACGCGATCGCATATACTCCAAAACATTGGTCTTAACGTAAGTTATTAGTTACTAGCATAAGCGTGTTTCGATCCCCCTCGCATCCCCCTTAATAAGGGGGACTTTAAATCCGGTCCCCCCCTTGTTA